>NZ_JARVSR010000030.1:0-36428 GCF_030209075.1 Pseudomonas sp. lyk4-R2A-10
GCGTTGCTGAAGGTGGTGCTGATCGTCTGATCGAACGCCGCGTTGCTGAAGGTGGCGCTGATCGCCTGATCGAACGTCGCGTTGCATAAGTAAGCAGCGCATAAAGATAAGCCCGGCCTGATCAGCCGGGCTTTTCTTTGCGCGCGCTTTTTGCGTTTGCTGGGTAAGCTCTTAGCCCGACGCTGCGAATTTCAGGTTTCCCATGGACATTGAACGACTACTGAAGAAAAAACAGCTCAACGTGCAGGAGCAAAACGCAGTCGTTGCGCATCGTTTGATGCTTTGCGCCAGTGAATGGCGCAAACAGGGTGTACCTGTCGCCCTGGCCCGATACGCAGAGTACCAAGGCATCGACTGGTCGTCGTCCATCGTGCTGGAACTGGAAATCGACTTTCCCGGCATGCCTCGCCTGTTCGGACTTTTGCTGGATCAAAACGAATGTTTCATCGCATTTGAAATCGATACGGACGCCTCCCATGATCACATTGAATCCGTGGATCGCTGGGAGGACGTCTCGTCGATGCAAAATACTTCGACATCTAATCCGGGCACAGGTAAAGGCTTTGCCTCGATCGCGCTGGACGTGAAGCGTCAGCTTGTTTGATCGCTCTTTGCGCAACGCTCACTCTTCGGCGTCTTGAAGTCGTCACTGGTTGAGTATCTACGCCTCATCAAAAGGAGCACTGATTGAACATGGGCCCGAAAACCGAAACGCTGATCAAGGTACTGAATGAGCTAATCAGTGTTCTGGAAAGCGACGGAGAAGCGCACTGGAGCGCGTGGATGCGAAAAGCTCGCGCACGATTGCTGGACTCCGATTATTCCGGAATCACGTGGCTGCTCTCGGCCTATGGCGGGATGGGGTCCTTCAATGATGTCGTGCTCGGACAAACCAGCATCAACGGTGCATTTGCCTGGAAGCGCGGCTATGGCGAACTGAATGCAAAATTTTCCGAACTCCGTGAGCAAGCCTACGAGCTGGCCAATGAAATCAGGCACATGCAGCGATAACGGCATTCATTGCTGGCGTCGATAGTCACCATCAGCTCAATGAAGTTCTCATAAAAAATTCGCGGCGTAACATCGGCTCCATACCCAACAAACAACACCCCTGGAGCACACGATCATGAAACGCCAAATCCTTCTCGGCATCGCTTTCTCGGTTCTTGCAGTCAACGCTTTTGCAGCCAAACCCGCCCACACCATGATCGCCGAAGGCGGTCCGGATCGGTTGATTGAAAGTCGTTTAGCTGAGGGTGGTTCGGATCGTTTGATCGAACGTCGCGTTGCTGAAGGTGGCGCTGATCGCCTGATCGAACGCCGCGTTGCTGAAGGTGGCGCTGATCGCCTGCAAGAACGTCGCGTTGCCGAAGGTGGCGCTGATCGCCTGCAAGAACGCCGCGTCGCCTGAATAAAACGCTCTACCGCTGTACAAACAAAAAGCCCGGCCTGATCAGCCGGGCTTTTTCACGTCCAACCGGTGCTTATTGCACGGTTTTCAGTTTGACCACATCACCGGAGACCTTGGTGGTATAGCCGCTCAGGACCCATGCCCAGAACCAGTTTTCCTGAATCTGAGTATTGATCATGGCGTCGCCGCCCTTGGCCTTGATCGCGGCATCCTGTGCACGGACGAAACGGCTGTTCTGCCGGATCGGGATCACGCCGAACAGCATCAGGCCGGTGGCGCTGGCTTCGCTGTGGCCAATCACGGTGTATTGGCTGCTGTCGTAATGTCTGGTGTTCATCGGGGTGCCGGTGCAACCTGCCAGAACCACACCGAACAGTGCGGCGGCGACTACTTTGCTGAGGTATTTCACTGCGAGACTCCATGGGTAAACGCCCGGGATCCGTCTCTCGGGCGGCGCGCACTTTACCGAACGCAATGGCTCATTGATATCGGTCTCGGCAGGTTTTCATTAAACGCCTTGCTGGCAGCCCGTCCGCGATGTCGCATACCATGGCGCCACTTCAATAAAAACAGACCTCGCTCATGCTTAAAGCCAGCCTGCGTAGCCACCTGACTCTCTGGTTTGCCGGTTTGTCTCTGCTGACGCTATTGAGCGTGGGCTTTTACGTCGGTGATATCGCCACTGAACAAATGAAACGCGCCAGCGGCAATGCGCTGCTGAGTACCGCGCGGTCGGCGGCGACGCTGCTGGGCGAGCAGTTGCGCGAGCGGCAACTGGAGGTCTATCTGCTCAGCCGGGCGCCGCATCTGGAACGCGGCGATCTGGACAATCCGGCAATTCTCAAATCGATGCAGCTGCGCACCGAAGCCCGCTCCGAGTATGCGTGGATGGGGGTGACCGACGCTCAGGGGCGTGTGCATCAGGCAGTCAACGGTTTGCTGGTCGGTCAGGTCGTGCAACAGCGCCCATGGTTTCAGGCCGGTCTGCGCGGGGAATACACCGGCGATCCGCACGAAGCCGTTTTGTTGGCGAAACTGTTGCCGGGTCTGCCCAACGGCGAGCCACTGCGCTTCATCGACTTCGCCGCGCCCATCCGCAACGCCGATGGCCAGGTGATCGGTGTGCTCGGCGCCCATGCGCACTGGAGCTGGGTCACGCACATCGTCGAATCGGCAGCGATGTCGCACAAGGGGGCGGAGCCGGATATCGAAGCGCTGATCATCGATCACGACGGCAAGGTGCTGTACCCGGAAGCGCTGGTTGGTCAACAAATGCCGGCCAAGGATCCGAAGTCCCCGGGCTGGGTCGTCGGCAACGGGTACCTGACCAGTGAGGTGACGGTGCCGACGCCTACGGGCACCGCGCTGTCGTGGTCGATTGCCGTGCGTCAACCACTGGACACTGCGCTGCAACCGGCGCGACTGCTGCTTTATAAACTGCTGTTGCTGGGGGTTTTCGCCGCCGTGACATTCGGACTCGTAGCGTATTACCTGGCGCTGTACCTGAGCCGACCCATCGAGCACCTCGCGCGTTCAGCCCAAAAAGTGCAGAACAACCAGCCTGGTGCGTACTTTCCGCTCCGGCATCCCGTGCGGGAAATTGCCCAGCTCGGCCAGTCCATCGATGCCATGACCCAATCGCTGCTCGCCAAGGAGCGTGAGCTGCAGGAGACCAACGCATCGCTCGAAGCCACCGTCGCCCAACGCACGGCGGCCCTGACCCTGGCCAACGCCGAGCTGCTGAACCTGGCCACCCACGATGGCTTGACCGGTGTCTACAACCGCCGCCGTTTCGACGAAAAACTCACCGAATACAGCCTGCTGTTCCGTCGTACCGGGCGGCCGTTTGCATTGCTTCTGATTGATGCCGATCACTTCAAACGCATCAACGACACTCACGGCCATGCGGCCGGCGACGACGTACTGCAGCAATTGGCGCAGCTGATCCAGATCAGCATCCGGAGCACGGATTTCGTCGCCCGTTACGGAGGCGAAGAATTTGCGGTGCTGCTGCCGGAAATCGCCAAACCCGATACGCCCGATATCGTCGCCGAAAAGATTCGATCAGCGATTGCCGAGGCGGATTTTCCAGCAGTCGGCCCGGTGACGGTCAGCATTGGTGTCAGCCTCGCCGACCCGGCCGACAACACCCCCACAGCACTGGTCAAACGTGCCGACCAGCAGTTGTATAAGGCGAAAGCGGCAGGCCGCAATCAAGTGGCCTGTCAGGCTTCTCTCGTCGAGGTGAGCGAAAATGGCTGATGCAAACTCGACGCCGCCATGATTCATTTTGGCGAAAGCCCGACCCCCTCTGCGACTCAGGGGGCGTCGATCAAAGATGTGACTGCACGATTGAGACTGGCGCTGAAGTAAACCGCTTTATTGCTGCATGTCTTTGATCAGATCGGCCATCAACAGATCAGACACGTGGGTAAACGCCTTGCGCAGAACTTCGGGATCTCTTGCATATTGCTCCGGCAGGTAAGCAAGGTTGTTGGCGTCATTGAATACGGAGATCGTTTCAAAGTTGCGCCACACCGCCGAGCCCTTGCGCTTGATCTGAGCGGTTGCGCCAATAACCGGATACAACTCGGTGCTGAAGTTTTTCAGGCTCAACCCCCATTGCGAGACGATGATCTCGATCTCGGCATCAGCCTGCTCGCCTTCTCCGACTATTGTGAACAGCCGCTCCTGCTGAACCCGGTCAACGAAACTCTGGCGGACCAGTTTGGCCAGGTCGATATCATTGGCCTTCATGTTGTTGAGGATTGCCCGGGAGATATCCCCCGTCAGCACATCACCATTTTTTGTCCCCTCCACAGACCCCGCGCCTGCCAATGCATTGACTTGTGTCGTCGATGCACCGGCCGCCATCCCGGTGGCTGCGCCGGCACCGGCACCGAGTCCCGCGCTCCAGGCTTGGGTCATGCTGGTGTATTTGAAGTTTTCGACGGCGACATACACGGGGAGCACTTTCAGGGTCTTGATTTGCTGACGATCTTCGACACTGAAATTTTTGGTGACGCATCCGCAGAGCAGCAAGAGTGAGCCAACAACAATGAGCAATTTTTTCATGGCGGGGAAAGTTCGAGGGAATGGATGTCAGACTTATCGCCCGCACTCGCCAATCCTTGAACATGGCATGACTCACTGCCACGGAAAAATTGGGGCGCGTGCCAGACTAACGCCCCGCCCCCTCAAATGCGCAGCTCCCGCACAGGCGCTTCATTGCTGAGAAAAGGTCTGCAGATACGCCAACAAATTATCAATCTTCTCCTCGTCACTCAGTCCCCAGAAAATCATCCGCGTCCCCGGCACCACGCCCTTCGGATCTTTCAGATACTTCGTCAGCGTTTCACGATCCCAGGTCAGGCCGGAGTTTTTCATCGCATCGGAGTACACGTAATTCGCCGACGTACCCGCCGGGCGACCGATGATGCCGTTGAGTTCCGGACCGAATCCCGGGCGGGCAGATTCACCGACTTGATGACAACCGCCGCACAGGCGCGGGAAGATTTTTGCGCCGGCCTCGGCGTCGCCTGCAGCCAGAGCGGGTGTGCTGAGCAGGCCAGCGTTGAGGATCAGGGCGAAAGTCAGTGCAGCGTTTTTCATCAGGGATTTCCAGGTCTTCGGCGGCGCCAAGGGTAATCCCGCGCGGTCACTTGCGCTACAGGTAGGCGCCCACGACCTGACGGACTTTGAGCAAGGCTTGACGCAGGACAAGCATGTCCACCGAGCCCAGCGCCAGGCGAATCGCGTGGGGCACATGAGTAGACACGGTGAAAGGTTCGGCGGTGGTGACGGAAACCTGTTCGTGCATCAACTCGACCACGATATGGTCGGCCCGAACGTCTTCGGGCAGTGGCAACCAAAGGAAATACGAAGAAGGATGGCCCACAGTCGGCAGGCCTTCGAGAACCTGCGCGGCCAGAACTTGCCGGGCCTGGGCGTCGCTGCGCTTTTGCGCTTCGAGCAAGGTGACGGTGCCGTCGTCGAGCCAGCCGCAGGCGATGGCGGTCATCACGCCGGGGGTGTTCCAGGTAGTGGCGCGGATGATCCGCTCCAGCGCCGCCACCCGCTCGACCGGCGCGGCGATGAAACCGACACGCAGGCCGGTGGCGATGTTTTTCGACAGGCCCGACACGTAGACCGTGCGCTCCGGTGCCAGAACCGCCAACGGGGGTGGCGGGTTATCGACCAGAAAGGCGTAGGCCGCGTCCTCGATGATTGTCAGATCATGCCGGTGGGCAATCGCGATCAAATCCTCACGTTGCTCCGAAGCCATCACCCAGCCCAGCGGATTGTGCAGGGTCGGCATGCTGTAAACCGCACGCACCGGTCGTTGGCGGCAGAGTTTGTCGAGGGCCGCCAGATCGGGGCCCTGCTCATTGACGGGGATCGCCACTACTTCCAGGTGCAGCGCTTCGGCCAACACTTTGAATCCCGAATAGGTCAAGGCGTCGGCGGCAATCACATCGCCGGGTTTGAGTAGCGCCATCAACGTGACTGCCAGCCCTTGCTGCGCGCCGTTGACGATCAACACCTGCTCGGCCTCGACACTCAAACCGCGTGTTTGCAGATGCCGCGCCACCGAGACCCTTTCATGCTGGCGACCGGCGTGGGGCTGATAGCGCAGCAGCGCTTCGAGGTCGCCGGACAGCGCCAGCTGCCGCAACGCGGTGCGCAGCAACTCGGCCTGCCCCGGCAATGATGGGTAGTTGAAGTTGAGGTCGATCATGCCCACCGCGACGTCTTTCTGGTCGATGCCCTGCCCTGGCAACAACGACGTTTCCCGCACAAACGTGCCGCGCCCGGCTTCGCCGCTGACCAGGCCCATGGCCTCGAGCTCGGCGTACACCCGCGACGCGGTGACCAGCGCCAGCCCTTCGCTGGCCGCCAATTGCCGGTGAGTCGGTAAGCGAGTGCCAGGCAGCAGTCGGCCGGCGCGGATGTCAGCCGCAAAGGTGTCGACAAGGGTCTTGTAGCGGGAGCGCGGCATGTCGGGCTGTATCCATGACAATTTTTTGATTGTCTTGATTCTCAGCCCTAGGATCGATTCGACGCAACCCACCTCCGAGCGCCACATCCATGGAACGAACCTCCCACCTCGGCACACCGGCCCTGGAAAAAACCAGCGGCTGGATCAATGGCTTCATCGGCGTCGTGATCTTCAGCGGCTCGTTGCCCGCCACGCGGCTGGCGGTGCTGGAGTTCGATCCGGTGTTCCTCACCGTCATCCGTGCGACCATCGCCGGCGCCCTGGCGTTGTGCCTGTTGTGGCTGTTTCGCGAACGACGGCCGGCGCGGGATCAGTGGTTGTCATTGCTGATCGTCGCGCTGGGCGTGGTCGTGGGTTTCCCGTTGTTGACGGCTTTGGCGCTGCAATACGTGACGTCGGCGCATTCGATTGTGTTCGTAGGATTGCTGCCACTGGCGACGGCGATTTTCGGCGTGCTGCGCGGCGGTGAGCGGCCGCGCCCGGTGTTCTGGATTTTTTCGGTGCTGGGCAGTTCGCTGGTGGTCGGCTTCGCGATTTCGCAAGGCCTGACCGCTTCGCCCACCGGGGATCTGCTGATGCTGGCGGCAATTCTCGCCTGCGGCCTCGGTTACGCCGAAGGCGCCAAACTGTCGCGCACTCTCGGCGGCTGGCAGGTGATTTGCTGGGCGCTGGTGCTGTCGTTGCCGGTGATGGCCGTGCTGAGTGTCTGGCTGGCGCCCGCCTCGTTCAGCGGTATCAGCGTGTCGGCGTGGGTTTGCCTCGCGTACGTTTCGCTGTTCAGCATGCTGATCGGTTTTGTGTTCTGGTATCGCGGGCTGGCTCAGGGCGGGATTGCGGCGGTCGGACAGTTGCAGTTGTTGCAGCCATTCTTCGGTCTGGCACTGGCCGCGACGTTGCTGCATGAACATGTCAGCGTCGGCATGTTGGTGGTCACGCTGGGGGTGATCCTGTGCGTGGCCGGGGCGAAGAAATTCGCCAGATAGTCTTCAGCTCGCACCGGCCTTCCATTCACGCGGGCTGAGCCCGGTCTTGCGCCGAAACGCCCGGGCCAGCGCCGAGGGACTTTCATAGCCGACCTCTTCGGCGATCAGGGCGATCGGCCGTCCCTCGCGCAGGCGTTTCTGCGCGAGGCTGATCCGCCAGTTCACCAGATAATCCACCGGCGTCTGCCCCACTACCCGCCGGAAATGTTCGGCAAAACCGGCGCGGGACAGATTGGCCGCGCTTGCCAGTTCGGCGACACTCCAGGCCTTGGCCGGCTGCTCGTGCATCAGGTTCAAGGCTCGGGAAATCTTCGGATCGGCCAGCCCCGCCATCATGCCTGGCTGCTGGTTTCGACTGCTGATGAGGTGGCGCAGCAGCAGAATCACCAGCAACTCGAATAACCGGTCCATCACCGCTTCACGGCCGCAATGACCGTCGAAGGCTTCCTTGAACAGCCACTCCAGGGGGTTGGCCATTTCGGGAAGGTCGGCGAGTTTCAGCACCAGGTAATCCGGCAGTGCCGCCGCCAGGGCATTGCCCGAGCCGCCGTCAAACGTCAGCGAAGCGCACACCAGTTGCGTGCCCATGGCTTCGTTGGCAAACAAGCGATGGGCCATGGGGCGAGGGAAAAAGATCAGGGTCGGTTCATTGAGCGAGAGTTCAGGATCGTTTCCCGGTTTGAGCAACAACTCCCCCGCCTGCAACAGGTGCACATGCCCGCACACCTGATCGCCGCCGTAGGCGCTCACCCCGCAGAACGTGCCGCTGTGAAACGTACCGGCATTGACGCCGAAATGACTGAGCAAGGTGGACAGGCGATCCATTGAAGGACTCCTCCGGCGGCAGGTTTGGACGATCTGTCGCATATCCTCGACGATTTGCACCCAAAGCACCAGCCGCGCTCCGTAGCATTCACTCCATCCCCGGCGCACTTCGCACCGGACTTTCGGAGAATCACCATGAGCCGCATCGCCCCTCTCAGCCTCGAAACCGCCACCGACGCCACTCGCCCGACACTTGAAGGCGTGCAGAAAAAAATCGGCTTCCTGCCCAACCTGTTCAAGACCCTGGCCACTGCGCCTGTCGCGCTGGATGCCTACGTGCAAATCTCCGCCACGCTGGGCAAGACGTCCTTGAGCGCCAAGGAAAAAGAGGCGGTGTACCTGGCCACCTCGCAAGTCAACGGTTGCGACTATTGCCTGGCGGCGCACACCCTGTTTGCCAGCAAGGCCGGGCTGGCAGCAGAAGAAATCGTCGAAGCGCGTCACGGTCGACTGAATGCTTTTGCCACCCTTGCCCATCAACTGACCGAAACCCGCGGTCATCTGAGCGATGAACAGATTGCCGCCGCCCGCGCCGCCGGCATCGACGACAAGAAAATCATCGAAGTGATCGCCATCGTCGCCGCGCAAACCCTCACCAACTACCTGAACAACGCGGCACTGACCGACATCGATTTCCCTGCCATCGATGCCTGATCAGCCACCGGGGTCGACCTCAGTCGTGGTCGACCCCGGCGCGTTTCAACAACTTCTTGCAGCGCTCGGACAGGTGAAACACCTGCAACTGCTTGCCGGCCTTGGCGTAGCGTTCGCGCAGGGTTTTCAGCGCGGCGATGGCCGAATAATCGACGAAGCTCAGGTGCCGGCAATCCAGCGTCACCCGCTGCGGATCGCTGGCCGGGTCGAACTGATTGAGAAACGGCGTGGTCGAGGCAAAAAACAGAGTGCCGTGCAGGCGATACAGTTTGCTGCCGTCGGCTTCCAGGTGTTCATCGGCGTACAGCTCACGCGCTTGCTGCCAGGCAAAATTCAGCGCCGCGATAATAATCCCGCACAACACTGCCGTGGCCAGGTCGGTAAACACCGTGATGGTCGTTACCGCGATGATCACCAGCACATCGTTGAGCGGCACTTTGTTCAGCACCCGCAGTGAAGCCCAGGCGAACGTCTGCTGCGACACCACGAACATCACCCCCACCAGCGCCGCCAGCGGAATCCGCTCGATCAGCGGCGACAGAAACAGAATGAACAGCAGAATCAACACACCCGCCACGACGCCGGACAAGCGCCCGCGCCCGCCGGAACTCAGGTTGATCACGGTCTGGCCGATCATCGCGCAACCGCCCATGCCGCCGAATGCACCGGAGACCACGTTTGCCGCGCCCAGCGCCACGCATTCGCGGTCCGGATAACCACGGGTTTCGGTGATTTCGTCGGTGAGGTTGAGGGTCAGCAGGGTTTCCAGCAGGCCGACCAGCGCCATCAGAATCGCGTAGGGGGCGACGATGCGCAGGGTGTCGAGATTCCAAGGGATGTCCGGTAGCGCAAACTTCGGCAGACCGCCGGCGATGTGCGCCATGTCGCCGAGGGTGCGAGTTGGCAGGCCGAGCAGGTAAACCAGCAAACCGACGCCGAGGATCGCCACCAAAGCCGGCGGCACCGAACGGGTCAGGCGCGGCAGGATGTAGACGATGGCCATGGTCAGCAGCACCAGCCCGGTCATCAGATACAACGGTGTGCCGCTGAGCCATTGTTCACCGCTCTTGAAATGCTCCAGTTGCGCCAGCGCAATGATGATCGCCAGGCCGTTGACGAACCCGAGCATCACCGGGTGCGGCACCATGCGCACCAGTTTGCCCAGCCGCAACAGCCCGAACGCCATCATGATCAAGCCGCCGAGCAACACCGTCGCCAACAGGTACTGCACGCCGTGCTGCACCACCAGCGCGACGATTACCACCGCCATCGATCCGGCCGCCCCGGAGACCATGCCCGGCCGGCCACCGAACAGCGCAGTCAACGTGCAAATAATGAAAGCGCCGTACAGGCCCATCAGCGGATTGAGGTGGGCCACCAGCGCAAACGCAATGCATTCGGGCAATAGGGCAAACGAGGTGGTGAGTCCGGCCAGGACATCGGCGCGCAGACGAATCGGTTTCATGGCTTACCTGACAGAGCGGCCGACGGTCGCGGCCACTGATTTTCACGGAAAAAGGAGGGTTGCGGATGTTACGCAAATGCCCCGCAGCGGGCCAGTCATCGCTGACAACCTCCAGCGCGCACTCTATGCTGGCGCGCTGTTTAAGCCAGTGGAGCCCCGAATGCCGACCGAATTGACCAGCCGCGAAGTGTGCCAGCGATTGCGCGATGCCGCGCTGGGCGTGTGTGCCTTGCGGGTGATGGACGTGCAAACGGATGGGGTTGCGGTCGACATCGAAGGCTGGCGCTTGCAACTGGACTTCGACGGCCAGCGCCTGCATCACTGCGCTGATTGTCTTTGCCCGGACGGTCGCGAGTGGACGCTCGACACCCGGCAGCGCTTCGGCACCGACCCGATTAGTCTGTTGAGTACCTGGGAGCTGGCGCAGATCGAGGGCTTGTTGCAGCAACGTGAATGAGGGACGGCAAACAGAGTTGCCCAATGATGGCACTCTGCCCATAATTCGCCCCCCTCTTCTACGCGCAAGGAACTGCCGTGAAAAAATCGCTGTTGTTGATCCCGCTGTTTGCTCTGCTCCTGCAAGGCTGTGGCATGACCATGGCCCGTTACGAGCCAAGCTTCGACAATGTTCAGAAGCTCAAGCAAACCCCGCCGCTGCACGCGATCAGCAATCCACAAGTCACCGCTGAATCGGGCGAAGGCTCGTTGATGGTCCGCGCCAACCCGATCAAGTCACCGACAGGCAGCATCCCGGCGCACATCCAGGACGCGATCACCGAAGAACTGCGCAAGGCCGGTCTGCTCGATCCGCAGGCGACGCGTCATCTGCAGGTGCTGGTCGTGAAAAACCAGTTGAACGCTGGCATGGGCACCGGTGATGGCACCATCGCTGCGCGTTTCACCCTGCGCAATGGCAGCGATGTGGTGTACGACGCTACCAAAGATGTCAGCCATCAGTGGAACAGCAGCTTTTTCGGCTTTATCGCGATCCCCAACGCGACCAACGCCTACAACCCGATGCTGCAGGACTTGCTGAAAAATCTGTACAGCGATCCACAGTTCATTCAGGCCCTGAAGTAAGGGCCAAAAAAAGAGCCGCGATTGCGGCTCTTTTTTTGCGGCTGGAGTGCGTCAAATGCCCGAATATTTCGGACGGTTGTTGTCGGCCCACTCCTTGAGCAACGCATTGACCTGCCGAGTGAATGTATCGGTCACCGCTGCTTTCGGCGTATTGAACGCCAGCGGGAGGAACCAGATGCCCATCCAGGTGCCGACCGCGTCATGGTTGCTCGCAGTGGACAGCGGCTGATCTTGCTGATCGAGGGTTTCCAGGCTCATGGTGTACTGGTCGGTGGCATAGGCCGGAATGATCGTCATGCTCAGACCACTGATGAAGGCCAGCACCAGCTGACCGCCATTCGGTGGATGGTTGTACATTTTCAGGCGCAGGCTGTAGTCACCTGGCTGCTTCTCGAATTTGTCGAAGGTGACACGACCGAACAAACCGGAATCGTTGAGGACGGTTTGCAGTTGCGGTTTTAGCATGTCCCGAGCTTGTGGCATTTCCACGGCGGAAGCGCTTTTCGGCTCGCCCTGATAGAAATCGAAATCGACATAGACGTTTGGCTTGTTGGCATAGCTGGCCATCGATGGCAGCGTGACCGGGGCCACTTCGTCCTTGGTGAAGCTGGCACAGCCGCCCAGCGTGAGCACCAGACCCAGCGCAAGGATTTTCCCGAATTGCATTATGTCGTCCCTAAAGTGATATCAAAGAGCCTCCATTGCGGAGCGCCGGGGCGGATTCTAGTGATCGTCTACGTTCGGGAAAAGACCTGATTCGGGAAAACCGTGAAAAAGTTCGCGCCGATTCAGCTTTGGCGCAAATCGAGGGTGTACGTGTAATAGCCCGTATCGCGCACCCAGCCGAGTGATTCGTACAATCCCTGAGCGGTGAAATTGTCGGTGGCGGTTTCCAGCACCAGGCCCTTGGCGCCGGTTTCGACGGCGAAGTCGCGGGCGGTGTTCATCAATCGTCGCCCCACTCCACGGCCCCGAGCGGCTGGCGTGGTGAACAGGTCGCTGAGCAGCCAGGTGCGGTGGGCGTCAATCGACGAGAACGTCGGGTACAACTGCACGAATCCCAACGCCTCACCGCTTTCGTCCTCAACCAGAAAAATCGCCGATTCATTGCCGGCCATGCGTTCGGCGATAAAGGCCCGGGATTGCTCGAGATTCGAAGACTGGCCGTAAAAACCGCGATAGGCGTCGAACAGCTTCGCCACTGCGTCGAGGTGAATCGTCGTGGCGCGCAGGGCCCGGAGAGTCATTGGCCTTTTCCTGACGTTATTGAAATTGAAACCAGCATAGCGCTGACAAACGAGTTTGCTGGCCTAATCGCTATATAGTTTTGTATATTGCGAAGCCGAAATGGCCAGACCTCCATGCCGTCCATGAGCAGCATCCGCGAACGCAACCAGCAACTGATCCTGGCCGCCGCCAGTGAAGAATTCGCCGCCAACGGCTTCGACGCGACCCAGACCCGCGACATCGCCGCCCGCGCCGGTGTGCCCAAGGCCAACCTGTATTACTACTTCCAGAGCAAGGAAAACCTCTACGGCAAAGTGCTGCTCGGCTTCGTCGAACCGTTGCTGGAAGCTTCGGCGGTGCTGCGCGAAAGCGACGATCCGCTGATTGGCCTGCGCGCCTACGTCGCCGCCCGCATCCGCATCGCCCGCGAGCATCCGGCGATCGCCAAGGTTTTCAGTGGTGAGTTGCTGCTCGGCGGCCGTCAGTTGCCCGACGAATGCCGCGACCTGCTGCACGGTGAGGCCCGGCGCAATGTCGAGTGTCTGCGCAGCTGGATCGACCGCGGGCTGCTGGCGCCGGTCGATCCAGAGCATTTGATGCTGTTTATCTGGTCGGCGACGCGCACCTACACCAACATTGGCTGGCAGATGGGGCGCATCACCGGGCGGGAGGTGCCGCAGGATGAGGATTATGCGGTGGCAGCGGAGACGATTACGCGGCTGGTGCTGAGCGGTGCGGTGTCCGAGCCGGTGAGTGATGTTCGCAGGTTGATGTTTGCGACCTGAACGTGAGAGTCAGGGCATCAGGTCCAGAGGCAGTGTCGCCTCTCCCGCCAAGCGTTCACGCCACGCCAGCAGCACATCAGGCACCCGCTTTTTCCATTTGGGAACGTTGGTGTAATACCGCGCCCTGACTTTGCGTTGCTCATCGAAAACCAATAGCACCAGCCAAACTCGGCCTCCCGGCGCGCTCATCAGAATCGCCGCGTTGCTGGAAGCCAGACCTCGCAGCCAGAACTCATTGACCTCACTCCCCGGCACATCACGAGAGGTCTCGCCGGTTGCCATTGAGCCGCTATTTTGCAGCAGCGTCTGATAGTCACTTTTGAGCAACGTGCGTAATGCCTGATCTTCTTGCTGCGTACGCACGACGCCAAGGCTCAGCAAGTCGTATTCAATCGCGATCGGTTGGTCAGATGCCACATACCTTCCATCGTAGTAAACGCCCATCCCGCCACCACAAGCCCCCTCACCGCCATCGGAATCAACATCCAGCAAACCGTTGAGCGCGCTGAATTTCAGGGTGCAGTTGCCTTCAGCGAAATGCGCTACGGCACCGTCAATTGTGGCCACACCGTCCATGTCACCAGAGTTGCCACCATTTGACGCAGAAACATCAAAGGCAATATGCGTGGCGTCCAAACGCTTGGTTGTGACTTCTGCCACCGATGAAACGCCCCACGGAATCATCTGCCAGGTGGCATCCCAGCTGAAAGGCTTGGCCACGTATTCAAGCGCTTTCAGACGCATCAAATACTCACGGCGCAGGCAGGAGCTATTGGCAGCGCATTGATTGCGTTGTTTCAACCATGAACGCTGATCAGCCTTGAGCGCTTGCGGGTCAGCCACCTGCGCCAACGTTGTCTGCCAGAGCGCCCCGAGTTTCTCATCGAGACTCGAGGTATACGGATCCGCACAAACGGCTTTTTCAACGGGGCTGGAAGCGCCAGCACAGTCAAAACTGGCAGCGTGGGAGGCGGTAGCAAATACGAGACACGTCAGCTGCAAGGCGTGACGGAGATTGAAAGCGAGCATCGACAGATTCCATTCCTGAGGCGGCGGCAGTATGCCGGGCCCGGGCTATCGATGCTCTGGTTTTTTCACTGGTTGCTCGCGAGCAACCGGGCTCTTGTGCAAGCAAGCATCAGAATGTGATCCCGGCCGCCGGCTTCACATCGATCCGCGCCACGGAACCGGTCAGGTGCGCCCAGTCCTTGTTGTGTTCGGCGATGATGTCTTCGGCGCTCATGTTGCCGTTGTCGACGGTGGAATGCGCGTCGGCCGCCAGTTCCACGTCGTAGCCCAGTTGGTGGGCCTGACGCACGGTGGCGTTGACGCAGTAATCGGTTTGCAGGCCGCAGATCACCAGGCGGTCGAAGTCTTCCCGGGGAATCAGTTTCTGCAGGTTGGTCTGGTAGAACGAGTCGTTGGCGGTCTTGTCGACGCGCAGATCGCCGGGCGCGGTGGCCAGGCCGTCAGCCAGTTGCCAGCCCTCGGCACCGTGGGCGAACGGACTGTCCTTTTCGTTGTGCTGGATCAGCACCACCGGCACACCCGATTGGCGCGCGCGGGCGCTGAGGCCGTTGATGGTATCGATCACCCGTTTGATGTCGTGGCACTCGTATTCGCCTGTGCACAAGGCGCGCTGGACATCGATGATCAGCAATGCGGTGGTCATGGTGAGCCTTCCTTGATCGGTCCTTGAGACAGGGGCGGACGTGTGCCCGCCCCCTTTTTACTCTGCTCAGTAACCCAATGACAACCCGGTGTTGCGCCGTGGATCGTTGGCGCCGTAGAAGCGGTTCTTGCCGACCGGTTTGCCACCCAACGACGGTGCACCAACCAGAATCGCGGCGATGTGGTTGGCGTCCTGCGGGCCCGCGAACTTGTGGCCCCAGCTCTCGAGAATCTTCTTGGTGTCGGGGCTGGCGGCGAAGTCTTCGAGGTTGGTTTCCTCCGGCATCCACTGCTGGTGGAAACGTGGAGCGTCGACCGCTTCCTGCAGGCCCATGCCGTAGTCGATGACGTTGAGCATGGTCAGCAACGTCGCGGTAATGATGCGACTGCCGCCCGGCGTACCGACCACCATCACCACTTTGCCGTCCTTGGTGACGATAGTCGGGCTCATCGAGGACAGCGGCGCCTTGCCCGGAGCAATGGCGTTGGCCTCACCCTGCACCAGACCGTACATGTTCGGCACGCCGACCTTGGAGGTGAAGTCGTCCATTTCATCGTTGAGGATCACCCCGGTCTTGCTCGCCATCACACCGGCGCCGAACCAGTCGTTGAGGGTGTAGGTGACCGAGACCGCGTTGCCCCATTTGTCGACGATCGAGTAGTGCGTGGTATTGCTGCCTTCATGAGGCGCGACGCCGGGCTTGAGTTCCGCCGAAACGCCGGCCTTCTGCGGCTGGATCGCGTCACGCAGCTTGGTCGCGTAGTTCTTGTCCAGCAGGTGTTCGATCGGGTTTTTCACGAAATCCGGGTCGCCCAGATAACTGTTGCGATCCACGTATGCGTGACGCATCGCCTCGATCTGGTAGTGCATGCCCTGGGCAGAATGGAAGCCCAGATCCTTCATCGGATAGCCTTCGAGAATGTTCATGATCTGGCAGATCACGACGCCGCCGGAGCTTGGCGGCGGTGCCGATACCACGTGATAACCGCGATAGTCGCACTCCACCGGGGCCAGTTCGCGGGTCTTGTACTTGTCGAGGTCGGCCTGGGTGATGATGCCCTTGTTGGCCTGACTGGAGGTGACGATGGCGTCGGCCACCCAGCCTTTGTAGAAGCCGTCGGCGCCTTTTTCGGAAATGGTGCGCAGGGTTTTGCCCAGATCCTTCTGCACCAGTTTCTGCCCGACCTGCATCGGCTCGCCGTTGCTCAAAAAGATCGCGCCGGAATCCTTGATGTCCTTCTTGAATACGTCGGTCGCGTACTCCAGAAGCTCGACGTCGCCCTGTTCCAGCTCGAAACCTTCTTCCGCCAGTTTGATCGCTGGGGCGATCATGTCCTTGCGCGGCTTGGTGCCGTACTTGCTCAGCGCCAGCTCCATGCCGGACACGGTGCCCGGAACGCCGACCGCGAGGTGACCACGGGTACTCAGATCCGGAATGACGTTGCCGTCCTTGTCGAGATACATGTTGGCCGTCGCGGCCAGCGGGGCTTTTTCGCGGAAATCGAGGAAGGTCTTGCGTCCGTCCGCCAGTTGAATGGTCATGAAACCACCGCCACCGAGGTTGCCCGCCGCCGGGTAAACCACCGCCAGTGCATAACCCACGGCGACCGCCGCATCCACCGCGTTGCCGCCACTTTTCAACACGTCGACACCCACGTGGGTGGCCAGGTGCTGGGCGGTGACCACCATGCCGTTTTCGGCAGCAACCGGGGCAACCGAGGCGGCGTGCGCCATGAGGCAGCTGAGCGCCAACGAGGTCGCAATCAGCGATTTGGCAAAAGGTTCGTACTTCATGAGTCGGTCTCTTCTTTTTATAAGGTAGGAAAGCGCTTAGAGCATCAGCCAGTATGGTCGTGATTGCGGTTTGCGCCTCCCCGATCCGGCAGTATGCTGGGCGCAGTTTTCGCGCCCCTCCCGGAGTTTTTCCCATGGCCTACACGTTCATCACCCTGCCCTCGCCCGTCGGCGAGTTGAAGCTGGTCGCGAACGGCTCACGTCTGGCCGCCATCCTCTGGGAAAACGACAAACCGAACCGAGTGCGCCTCGGGCCAATGAGCGAGGCACCGGACAACCCGGTATTGATGAAAACCGCGCGACAGCTGGAAGAATATTTTGCAGGAACGCGAAACGCGTTCGATCTGGAGCTGGACTTTGCCGGCACCGAGTTCCAGAAAAAAGTCTGGGCCGCGCTACTGACCATTCCGTTTGGCGAAACCCGGACCTACAGCCAGATCGCCGAACAGATCGGCCACCCGAGCGCGGTGCGTGCCGTTGGCGCGGCGAACGGGCGCAATCCGATTTCGATCATCGCGCCGTGCCATCGAGTCATCGGCGCCTCAGGAAAACTGACCGGGTTTGCCGGAGGCCTGGAAGCGAAGGAGCGCTTGCTGACTCTGGAGGGTGGCCAGTGGTCGGACATCGGTAAAACCGGCGATCTGTTTTAACCGCCAAACAGGTTATTCATCGCCGCATACTGCAGCAGCATGATGGTCTTGGCATCGCAGATTTCACCCCGCTGGAACGCCGCCAGCGCGTCCTCGAAACGCCACTCCAGCACTTCAAGTTCCTCGGTCTCTTCTTCCAGACCGCCCCCTTCACTGACCTTTGACGAAGCATCGTACTCGGCGATGAAAAAGTGCAGCTTCTCGGTCACCGAGCCGGGACTCATGTAGGCCTCGAACACCTTCTTCACGTCATGCACGCGGTAGCCGGTTTCTTCCTCGGCCTCGTCGCGAATGCGCTGCTCCGGCGCCGCGCCTTCAAGCAGTCCGGCCGCCACTTCAATCAGCAAGCCGTCGTGACCGTTGACGAACACCGGCAGGCGGAACTGCCGGGTCAGCACCACGGTGCGTTGCTCGCGGTTGAACAGCAGAATCGCCGCGCCATTGCCACGGTCGTAAACCTCGCGCGTCTGACGCTGCCAGTCACCGTTGTTGCGGTGGTAGTCGAAGGTGATTTTCTTCAGCAGATACCAGTCGTGGGACAACACTTGGGTATCGACGATGTTGACCCGCTCGGCTGTGTTGGACATGACGCCTGATCCTTTTTTGTCATTGGAAGATGGCCATGGTAGGTGAAATGCTGCGAACCGCCGACGAAAAAAAGCCCGGCAGCGCTACCGGGCTTTTCCTTCATTGACTACTGATGTGCCACGTTCACCGTTGCTGCATCAGCGCCCTGCGCCGCAGACGGCGCCCCGTGAATCAGCGGTCCGTAACGCCGACTGAATTCCCAGTCGTACGGCACGCGATCCTTGCTGGTGCCGTTGTCCCAGTTCACCGACCAGGTCATCAGGCCCTTGATCGGATGCCCTTTGACCGCCAGGCGTTTCATCGCGTTGCCGACCACGGTTTTGTCGATCACGTAACCGGTGGCGGCGGCATCGACGTTGGCCGGCAGGCCGATGACGAACTTGTCCGCCGGGATCTTCGTAAAACCGCGAGTGCCGGTGACCAGGCTCTCGGTCAGGTAATAGAGGAAGTCTTCTTTCATCGTGTCGTTGTTCTGGGCGATCCACGCCCCGTTGCCGTTATTGGCCTCCGGCACCCAGACCCCGTCGCCGCCCTGGTTGTAGAACTGCGGAGCGATGAAGTCGTAATAGCCTTCCAGCGCCTGCAGATAACCGACGTATTTGCCGGAGGTGGTCAGGTACGGGAACTCCGGCGCCATGCTGATGATGAAATGCTTGCCTTGGCCGGCGTAGTGATCCTTGACCAGTTTCAGCGCGGCTGGCAGGACGGTCTTGTTGGCGGCGAAATCAATCGCGCTCTGTTCAAGATCGATGTCCAGGCCATCAAAACCGTAGGTTTCCACCAGACGGATGATTTCATTGGCCAGTGGTTGCTCCTGGCCGGCGCGCAACTCGATGTGCGCATCGGCACCGCCCAGGGAAATCAGCACGGCCCGCCCCTGACTGTTGAGCACGCCGACCTGACGGCGGAACTCGGCATCGGAGACGTTGAACGGCTTGAAGGTCGGAATCCCGCTGCCCTTCATGAAGGCCACCGCGACCACGTTGTACTCCTTCGGCACGTTTTCCAGGGCGATGTTGGCGAACTGGCCGCGCTGGTAACCATCGCTCGGGCCGGCCGGCCAGTTGTGCCAGAAGCCCATGAGGATCTTCTTGCCGGCAAGGCTCGGCATCAGCGACGCCGCGTCGCTGGCCTGGTTTTTCAATAGGGTGAAGTCGATGTTTGACATGTTCTAATCCTTCAGAACCTGTGGGTTTGGCGTTGCGGGCTTATTTGAAGTCCACATCGAAGGCCTGATAGAAGGCGTTGCCGGTGTTGGCGACGATCCACATCAGGACGATGACGTGATGCCCTTGCTTGTTGCCTGGAAGTTTCACAGCGTGATTGACCTTGGCTTTCAATTCCGCCGCATGACTGTAGTACGGGACTTGCGGATAGAAATCCTCGGCGAACGGTTGCGCCTCCAGCTGCGCTCGGGTGATGCGTTGTTTCGGGTCCCAGCCATCCTTGGTGATCAGCCAGCGGTAACCGCGGGTGGTGTGCGGTGCGGTGTACTCCCATTTGACCTCAAGGGTCTGGCCGGGAGTGACATTGAGCAGCGGCCAGGAGAACGGACGCCCGAGTTTCTTGCTCATTTCTTCTGCAGTGAAGTTCACGCAGTCACGTGCATCGTTCTTGCCGCCACTGAGAATATAGCCGTCAGCAGGCGGTACGACGCTCGGGTTGTCGCTTTCGAACGGCGCCGGGAACGGACCGGCCGCGAGTGCCGGGAAGTTCTTGCCACCTTCCATTTCATTGACCTGCCAGCCGCCGAGCAATCCTTGCTCGATGGCCACCGCGCCGCGGCTTGCAGGGGAAATGACGCGACCGTGTCGCAGTTGGGTTTGAGCTTGTGGTTGGTTCATGTTTTTCACTCCGTTGATTTAAGAACTCTCCTGTCCGAGGAGAGGCCTTCAAGCTAACGGAGGGGGATTTTTTGTCCATCGGCGGTTTTGTCGCAGTCTGCCTCGACGAAACTCGAAAAACGCCGAAAATACTGTGTATAAACACAGTGTGTTGCAACGACGCTCACCCGTCGCATGGCAAAAAGACTACACCGCGTCATAACAAAAACCTGCATTTACCGGCTCAGGAAAGCTGAGCCTCGAACTCCTTTTGATACTGCCCGGCGAGCTGTACCTTTTGCTTGTCGTCGAGCAATTTGCCGGCCATCTGGAAGAATTTCTGCTCTTCTTCCTGCAAGTGGTGATGGACCTTCTCCGAAAGCTTTTTCGCCGTGGCCAACCAGGCCGGGCTGGACATCTCGGTCTCGTCGAGTTCTTCCATCATTTCGTCCATTTCATGGTGCTCGGCGATGGCATGCCGACTGAGGTCGATACCGTTGTCGTACTCCATCAGCGGAATATAGAAATGGCGCTCTTCAGCCGTTTCATGGGCTTGCAGCTCAGCCTTCAACTGCTTGTAGGCCTCGACCCTTTCCGGGGTGTCACCGCTGGTCTTGATCAACGACTTCGCATAGGTCCGCTGACGATCGTGGCTTTCACGCAGGGCTTCGAAAATGTTCATGGAATCTCCCAGGCAAACGCGTTCCGGATGGACGCCCTGAAGGGCTAGACCGCGGCGCAGGAGCAACGGTTCCAAGCGATTGCTTCAACCGACGGTGGCGCGATAGGCTGCCGATTCATTACTACAAGGAAGACAACATGACGTTGCGGATCGAGCTGTCACAGGACCCCACCGAAGAACAGCGCGCGGCCATCCTGGCGCCGCTGCGTGCCCATAACATCGCCAAAGCCGGACCTTCGCTGTACGAACCGGTCGCGCTATTGGTACGCGACGACAACGACGCGATCCTCGGTGGCCTCTATGGGCACACGTTCTATCGGTGGCTGTTTATCGAGTTACTGGCGGTGCCGGAAGAAGGCCGGGGACAGGGCATCGGCTCGAAGCTGATGAACATGGTCGAGGAATTCGCCCGGGGAAAAGACTGCGTGGGGATCTGGCTCGATACCTTTGATTTTCAGGCGCCCGGGTTCTACAAAAAACTGGGGTATACCGAGTGTGGCGAGATTGTGGATTATCCGCTGGGGCACAAGCGGCATTTTTTCCAGAAGCGTTTGATTGATTGAATTCAGCGACCCTCGCCCGCAGGCTGGCGAGGGTCGCGCATGCTTCAATGCATTCAACCGCCCGTTACAGACAGGTCGCCAACGCCGCCAAGCGGCGCTTGGCCACAAAATCATCCTTCTGCGCGTAGTAGTTCAACACGGTGCCGGACGCATCCGTGCTCAAGTCGACAAACGACTCAGCCGAGCGCGTGTAAACCGTTGAACCACCCTTCTTGCCCGGTTGCAGATACGCCGCCGCGTCCACGCCGAACACCGCTTCGTCCTGCCAGGCGAACTGAACGCATCGGGCCACGTCTTTTTCGGGCTTCTCCGAGCTCAGGGTCTTGTAAGGGGTTTGCGTGCGGGCGTCTTCCATCGCCGAGCCCGCGCAACCGGCCAGCAGGGTTGTCGCCAGCGCCACCATCAGCATTCGCATTGCATTCGCTCATTCGGAAAAAAGCGGACTGTATCACCGCAGCCGGAAAAATCGTTCTGCTTTACTGCATTTAAAGCGCGACACATGCCGGCCGCTGCGGCACATTAACGGTCATCAGCCTTACAAGGAAAGCCCATGGCGCCTACTGACCAGCGACACGAACAGGCCCTGAAACTGTTTCTCGATGCACGCCCCGAACTGCGCGAAGCCCTCGATCACCTCAACCCGCTCTTGGCCCAGGCCAAGGGCGAAACCCAGGCGCAGTACCGCGAAGAACGCCTGCACGAAGCCTTCGAAGCTGAGGCCGAAAGCCAGGGGCTGTTTGCCTGGGAACTGACGTTGCAACTGACTGCCGCGACGCCCGAGGAATATCAGGCGCAACGCCTGGAAGTTCATCGCGAAGTCGCGGAAATGGCCGGCATGGACTGGCTGGAATATTGCGATCTGTATGGCATAGAACCGTAAACCCTGCTCAAGGACGCTTTATCGATGCTGCCTTCGACTTCGACCCACCGCGCCAGCCCCGGACATCTTCACATACAGAAATGGCGCGGCCGTGTGGGCCTGGCGCTGGTTGCCAGCCTGTCGGTACTGGCCGGCATGACCGACGCCATCGGCTTCATGGCCAGCGGCGATTTCGTTTCCTTCATGAGCGGCAACACCACGCGGCTGGCCGTGGCAATCAGCGATGGCGACAGCGGCCTGACAATAAGGCTGATCCTGCTCGTCGCGACGTTCATTGTCGGTAATGCCCTCGGGGTTGTAGTCAGCCGACTGGGTGGACGGCGGGCGCTGCCCCTGTTGTTGTCCATCGCCGCTCTGCTCTGTTTGGCAGCCTGGCCCTTTGACACGCAACTGCCGGCCCTGTTGGCGGCGATCATTGCGATGGGCATGCTCAACGCGGCGGTAGAAGAAGTAAACGGTCTGCCGGTCGGGCTGACGTACGTCACCGGCGCCTTGTCCCGATTCGGTCGTGGATTGGGCCGCTGGGTGCTCGGCGAACGGCGAAGCGGCTGGCGGGTGCAACTGGTGCCGTGGAGCGGGATGCTGGTCGGCGCCATTCTGGGGGCGGTGCTGGAGCATCATCTGGGACTTCGGGCGATGCTGGTCAGCGGTCTGTTCGCTGGCGTTCTGGGGCTGCTGACCCTGAAAATTCCGCGGCGCTGGCAGTTGGGCTACATGCCGCGCTGACAGACACCTGATCGCATCAGGACGGACACGGGAAACATCGACTTCGCCGCCCCGCCGAGAAAGCTTTATCATGGCCGCAGTTTTGCTGATCGAGTCCGTCATGAAGTTCGCCATTGCGCTGTTTTCCGCCGCCCATGCGCCCTCCTCGCGCCGCGCCCTGCTGTTCGCCCAGGCTGCGCTGGCCGGCGGGCATGAAATTGTCCGGCTGTTTTTCTATCAGGACGGGGTCCACAACGCGTCCGACGCCGTGGTCACGCCGCAGGACGAGCTGGACCTGCCCAAGCAATGGCGCAATTTCATCACCGAACAAAACCTCGACGGCGTGGTGTGCATCGCCGCCGCCCTGCGCCGTGGCGTGTTGAATGCCGAGGAAGCCGGGCGTTATCAGCGTGATGCCGTGGCCGTCAGCGCACCGTGGGAATTGTCCGGCCTCGGCCAGTTGCATGACGCGGTGCAGGATGCCGACCGCCTGATCTGTTTCGGAGGCGCCTGACATGGCCAAATCCCTTCTGATCATCAGCCGCCAATCGCCGTGGTCCGGCCCCGGCGCCCGCGAAGCGCTGGACATCGTGCTCGCCGGCGGCGCCTTCGATCTGCCGATCGGTCTGCTGTTTCTCGACGACGGCGTGTTGCAACTGGCGGCCGGGCAAAACGCCAAGGCACTGCAGCAGAAAGACCTGAGCGCCAACCTGCAAGCGCTGCCGATGTTCGGCGTCGAAGAGCTGTTCTACTGCGCCGACAGCGCCAGGGTTCGCGGCCTCGGCGATCGTTCGCTGGACGAGGCGCAGCCCTTGGCCGCCGATGAAATCACCGCCCTTATTGACCGTTACGACCAGGTGATCACCCTCTGATGTCGACTTTGCATGTGTTGTCCCACTCCCCGTTTGGCGACGAACGCCTGACCAGTTGCCTGCGCCTGCTGGGTGCCAGCGATGCGCTGTTGCTGTCGGGCGATGCCGCTTATGCGTTGCAACCCGGCACTGCGCCGTTCAGTGCGCTGGAATCTCGTCAGGTGAAATTGTTCGTGCTGGCCGAAGACGCGCAAGCCCGTGGCGTGCAGGTCCCGGACTGGGCCGAAGCCATCGATTACCCGGCCTTCGTCGAACTGTCGATCCACCACGACAAGGTCAACAGCTGGCTATGAATGCGCTGACCGTCGGCGCCCGCGCCATCGAACTGGACAAGGACGGCTTCCTGGTCGACCTCAACGACTGGTCGGCCGAAGTCGCCAGCGCCTTGGCCGCTGCCGAGGACATCGAACTGAGCCCTGAACACTGGGAAGTCCTCGAACTGCTGCGCAGCTTCTATGCCGAATTCCAGTTGTCTCCGGCCACCCGGCCGCTGATCAAGTACACCGCGCTCAAGCTCGGCGCGGAGAAAGGCAACAGCCTGCACCTGAACCGACTGTTCAAAGGCACCCCTGCCAAACTCGCCGCGAAACTGGCGGGCCTGCCCAAACCGACGAATTGCCTATGACCGACTATCCAGCGCTGACCCTCGAAACGCCCGCCGAACATCCGTTCGCCCAGTTCGTGCGCATCCTCGGCAAGGGCAAGCGCGGCGCCCGCGACCTGACCCGCGAGGAAGCGCGGGAAGCCATGGGTATGGTGCTCGACGAAGCGGTCGAAGAAACCCAGCTCGGCGCCTTCCTGATGCTGCTGCGGCACAAGGAAGAAAGCGCCGAGGAAATGGCCGGGTTCACCGAGGCCCTGCGCGAGCGCTTGCAGGCGCCAGCACTGAACGTCGATCTGGACTGGCCGACCTATGCCGGCAAGAAGCGTCACCTGCCATGGTATCTGCTGGCCGCCAAGTGCCTGGCACAGAACGGCGTGCGTATCTTCATGCACGGCGGCGGCGCCCACACCGCCGGGCGCTTGTACTCCGAACAATTGCTCGGTGAGCTGAACATTCCACTGTGCCGCAACTGGCAACAAGTCGGCGCGGCGCTGGATAACGGTGGCCTGGCGTTCATGCCGCTGGTGGACTGGGCGCCGCAGTTGCAACGGATGATCGACCTGCGCAACACCCTGGGTCTGCGCTCACCGATCCACTCGCTGGCGCGGATTCTCAATCCATTGGGCGCGCGTTGCGGCTTGCAGAGCATTTTCCACCCCGGTTATCAAGCGGTGCATCGCGATGCCAGCGGGCTGCTTGGCGACACCGCAATCGTGATCAAGGGCGACGGCGGCGAAATCGAGATCAATCCGGATGCCGACAGCCACTTGTACGGCACCACTGGCGGCGAGAGCTGGGACGAGGAATGGCCGCAGCTATCGGCGCAGCGTCACGTCAAACCGGCGTCGCTGGATATCGAACACCTGAAAGCCGTCTGGCGCGGCGATGTAGTCGACAGTTACCCGCAAATGGCGCTGATTTCGACCATGGCGTTGGCACTGCGTGGCCTCGGTCAGAGCCGTGAGCAGGCTTTCGAAACTGCCGAGCAATACTGGGCCGCGCGGGATAAATCGATTTAACCGATCATAAACGCCGGATCTTTGCGCTTTTTGTTCGAACTCATCGGAATAGACTCGGCTCCAACGAATATTGGTTTCTGGAGTTTTGATCATGGGTTTACTCGTCGACGGCCGCTGGCAGGACAAGTGGTACGAAAGCAGCAAGGACGGCGCGTTCCAGCGCGAACAGGCGCAGCGCCGCAACTGGGTCACTCGCAACGGCGAGCCGGGCCCGAGCGGTGAAGGCGGTTTTGCCGCCGAAGCCGGGCGTTATCACCTTTATGTCTCTCTCGCCTGTCCATGGGCTCATCGCACGCTGATTCTGCGCAAGCTCAAAGGCCTGGAAAGCCTGATCGATGTTTCCGTCGTCAGCTGGCTGATGCTGGAAAACGGCTGGACCTTCGACCAAAACCTCGGTTCGACCGGCGACAAACTCGACCACTTCGATTTCATGCACCAGCGCTACACCGCTGACACTGCCGACTACACCGGCCGCGTCACCGTGCCGGTGCTGTGGGACAAGAAACTCAAGCGCATCGTCAGCAACGAATCGGCGGAGATCATCCGCATGTTCAACAGCGCCTTTGATGACTTGACCGGCAACGACCTGGACTTCTATCCGGCGCCATTGCGCGGCGAGATCGATGCGCTGAACGAACGTATCTACCCTGCCGTGAACAACGGCGTGTATCGCGCCGGGTTTGCCACCTCGCAAAAAGCCTATGAGGAAGCGTTCGATGATGTATTTGCCGAACTGGATCATCTGGAGCAGGTGCTGGGCGCCAACCGTTATCTGACGGGCGAATACCTGACCGAGGCGGACGTGCGGTTGTTCACCACGCTGATTCGTTTCGACGCGGTGTATCACGGGCACTTCAAATGCAATCTGCGGCGGATCAGCGATTATCCGAACCTGTCGAACTGGCTGCGGGAGATGTACCAGTGGCCGGGCGTTGCCGAGACCGTGGATTTCCAGCACATCAAAAATCACTACTACGGTAGCCACAAGACCATCAACCCGACCGGGGTGGTGCCGAAGGGGCCGAAGCAGGATTTCACTGTTGCCCATGACCGGGACCGGTTGGGCGGGAAAGGGGTTTGGCGCAGAGGTTGAAAGCAGGATCGTTCCCACCGCGTGGGAACGATCCCTTCAGAGTCGTCAGATTTGACCCTGAGCGCCCTCGAACCACGCAAGTTTCTCGCGCAGTTGCACCACTTCGCCGACGATCACCAGCGTCGGCGCATGCACTTCATGCTCCGCCACCAGACGCGGCAAGTCGGCCAGCGTGCCGGTGAAGACCCGCTGATTGACCGTGGTGCCCTGCTGGATCAGCGCTGCCGGGGTATCGGCCGCGCGACCATGTTTGATCAACTGCTCGCAGATGATCGGCAACCCCACCAACCCCATGTAGAACACCAGCGTCTGAGCCGGCGCGACGAGGTCCGACCACGGCAGATCGGTGGAACCGTCTTTCAAGTGCCCGGTGACGAAACGCACCGATTGCGCATAATCGCGATGAGTCAGCGGAATCCCGGCATACGCCGCGCAACCGCTGGCCGCCGTGATGCCCGGCACCACCTGAAACGGAATGCCATGGGCCGCCAGTTCCTCGATCTCTTCGCCGCCACGGCCGAAAATGAACGGATCCCCGCCCTTCAACCGCACCACACGCTTGCCGGCTTTGGCCAGATCCACCAGTTGCTGGTTGATCTGATCCTGCGGCACGGCGTGATCGGCGCGACGCTTGCCGACGTAGACCCGCTCGGCATCGCGGCGGCACAGCTCAAGAATCGCCGGAGCGACCAAGCGGTCGTACAGCACCACATCGGCTTGCTGCATCAGGCGCAAGGCGCGGAAGGTCAGCAGATCCGGATCGCCCGGTCCTGCCCCAACAAGATACACCTCGCCGGTCGTGACCATGGCTTCGCCGTCAATCTTGGCTTGCAGCAAACGTTCGGCTTCGGCGCCCTGTCCTGCCAGTTGCCGATCAGCAATCGGCCCCTGGAACACGTCTTCCCAAAAACCGCGACGCTGCTGAACATCCGGAAACAGGCCTTTGACCTGCTCACGAAACCGCGCAGCCAGACCGGCCAGGTGGCCGTAGGTCGAAGGAATCCAGGTTTCGATCTTGGCGCGGATCAGCCGGGCCAGCACCGGCGCATCGCCGCCGCTGGAAACCGCAATGATCAGCGGTGAACGATCGACAATCGCCGGGAAGATCACGCTGCACAGCGCCGGCGCATCGACCACATTGACCGGCACGCAGCGCCGGTGGGCATCGGCGGAGACCTGCGCGTTCAACGCTTCGTCATCGGTGGCGGCAATGATCAGCCCGCAGCCGTCCAGATCCGTTTCGGCGTAGCCACGCAGCAGGCATTCGCCACCGCTGGCGGCAACCAGTTCGCGCAGTTGCGCTTCGATTTCAGGTGCGACCACCCGCAGCAGCGCACCGGCATCGGCCAGCAGGCGGGATTTGCGCAAGGCAATCTCCCCCCCACCGACGACCAACACACGACTGCCGCGCAGGTTGTGAAACAGCGGCAGATATTTCATTTAGCCGATGACCTCAAGGCCACCCATGTACGGCTTCAGCACGTCCGGCACACGGATCGAACCGTCGGCCTGCTGGTAGTTTTCCAGCACGGCCACCAGGGTACGACCGACTGCCAGACCGGAACCGTTCAGGGTGTGCACCAGCTCAGGCTTGCCGGTTTCCGGGTTGCGGAAACGCGCCTGCATGCGGCGGGCCTGGAAATCGCCGCAGTTGGAGCACGACGAGATTTCGCGGTATTTGTCCTGGCTCGGAATCCACACTTCCAGATCGTAAGTCTTGACTGCGCTGAAGCCCATGTCGCCAGTGCACAGCGCCAGGGTGCGGTAAGGCAGCTCCAGCAGTTGCAGGACTTTCTCGGCATTGGCGGTCAGGCTCTCGAGCGCTTCCATCGATTTCGACGGCTCGACGATCTGGACCATCTCGACCTTGTCGAACTGGTGCTGACGGATCATGCCGCGAGTGTCACGACCCGACGCGCCGGCTTCGCTGCGGAAGCACGGAGTGTGGGCAACAAACTTGATCGGCAGCTGTTTCGAATCGACGATTTCACCGGCCACGATGTTGGTCAGCGACACTTCGGCGGTCGGGATCAGGTACAGATCGGCTTCGCCTTCGCGAGCGATCTTGAACAGGTCTTCTTCGAACTTCGGCAGTTGACCGGTGCCTTGCAGCGCCGGGGCCTGAACCAGATAAGGCGTGTAAGCCTCTTCGTAGCCATGCTCGGTGACGTGCAGGTTGATCATGAACTGCGCCAGTGCTCGATGCAGACGAGCAATCGGGCCGCGCAGCAGCGCAAAGCGTGCGCCGGACAGCTTGGCGGCGGTTTCGAAATCGAGCCAGCCGAACTTCTCGCCCAGGGCCACGTGGTCCTGAACCGGGAAATCGAAGGCTGTCGGGGTGCCCCAGCGACGGACTTCGACGTTACCGTCTTCGTCTTCGCCGACCGGTACCGATTCGTGCGGCAGGTTCGGGATGCCCAGCAGAATCGAATCCAGTTCGGTCTGGATCGCGTCCAGCTCGACTTTACCGGCGCTCAGTTCGCCCGCCATGCGCTCGACGTCCGCCATCAGCGGCGCGATGTCTTCGCCGCGCTGCTTGGCCTGACCGATGGATTTGGAACGCGCGTTACGCTCAGCCTGCAGTGCTTCGGTGCGGGTCTGGACGGTCTTGCGCTGTTCTTCCAGCGCTTCGATGCGCGCGACATCCAGGGCAAAGCCACGGGAAGCCAGGCGGTCCGCTACGTCCTGAAGGTTGCTACGTAACAGTTTGGAATCGAGCATGTCGGTTTCTCGTTATCAAAGTTTGGTCAGGGACAGGCCGGCCCACGTCGCGAGCAGCCCGCCGAATACGCTGATGGCCGCATAGCCCAGGGCCAGCGGCACTTGCCCGCTTTCCAGCAGGCGCACCGTATCCAGTGAAAAGGATGAAAATGTCGTCAGCCCCCCTAGGAAGCCGACCATCAACCCGGCACGCACCTCGATCGGTACTTCCGGGCGTATCAAAAACAGGCCGTACAACACGCCAATCAGCAGACAGCCCACGATATTAACGGCCAGCGTCGCGGTATAGAAGTGCCGCGGCCAATTGGCGTTGACCCAATTGCCAGTGGCGAAGCGCAACAAGGTGCCGGCAATCCCGCCGACGGAGACTGCAACGATCAGTGGAACCACTATTTTCTCCGCTGCCGGGGGCTTAAACGATCAAGTTGGGCGAGGTGGTTGAGCTTTTCGCCGATCTTCAACTCCAGGCCACGGGGCACCGGCTGGTAGAACGGAATCGGGTCGAGTTCTTCCGGGAAATAGTCTTCGCCGGCCGCGTAGGCGTCCGGTTCGTCGTGGGCGTAACGGTATTCGTCGCCGTAGCCCAATTGCTTCATCAATTTGGTCGGCGCATTGCGCAGGTGCAGCGGCACTTCCAGCGAGCCATGTTCGGCGGCGGCGCGCAGCGCGGTCTTGAAGCCCATGTACACCGCGTTGCTTTTCGGCGCACAGGCCAGATAAGTGATGGCCTGAGCCACTGCCAACTCACCTTCCGGGCTGCCGAGACGTTCCTGCACTTCCCACGCGGCCAGGCACAGGCTCAAGGCACGAGGGTCGGCGTTGCCGATGTCTTCGCTGGCCATGCGCACCACGCGCCGGGCCAGATACAGCGGATCGCAGCCGCCGTCGATCATTCGCGCAAACCAGTACAGCGCGCCGTCCGGATTGGAGCCGCGCACCGATTTGTGCAGTGCGGAAATCTGGTCGTAGAACGCTTCGCCGCCCTTGTCGAAACGCCGGCGAGTGTCGCCGAGCAGGCTTTGCAGCAGCTCGGTGCCCATCTCACTGTGGTCTTCGGCCAGGTCCGAGGCGTTTTCCAGCAAATTCAGCAGGCGCCGGCCATCGCCATCGGCGGCGGTCAGCAGCATTTGGAAGCCTTCATCGCTGAGGGTCAGATGACGCTTGCCCAGACCACGTTCTTCGGTGAGCGCGCGGTGCACCAGTTTGCGCAACGCCGCTTCGTCGAGGCTCTTGAGCACGTAGACCCGCGCCCGCGACAGCAATGCGTTGTTCAGTTCGAACGAAGGGTTTTCGGTGGTGGCGCCAATGAAGATCAGCGTGCCGTCTTCAACGTACGGCAGGAAGGCGTCCTGTTGAGACTTGTTGAAGCGGTGTACTTCATCGACAAACAGAATCGTGCGCTTGCCGTATTGGCCGGCCTGCTGCTTGGCGATTTCCACCGCCTGACGGATCTCCTTGACCCCGGCCAATACGGCAGAGACCGTTTCGAAGTGCGCATCCGAGACTTCCGCCAGCAACCGCGCCAGCGTGGTCTTGCCCACGCCCGGCGGCCCCCAGAAGATCATCGAATGCAGGGCACCCTGCTCCAGCGCCTCGCGCAGAGGCTTGCCGCGAGCGAGCACGTGTTCCTGACCGACGTACTCATCCAGATTGGTCGCCCGCAAACGGGCGGCCAGTGGCTGGGCAATCGGTGCACTGCGAAACAGATCCATCACGTACCGTTGAAACCTCTGTGTTTATTCCTGGATCACATCGGCACCCTTCGGGATGTCGAACTTGAACTTCGATGCCGGGACCGCTTCGTTGGCCTTGACACCGGTAAACAGGATGTTGGTGCGCTGGCCGACGCTGTCGATCAGTTGCATGTCATTGACCAGACCGTTGCGGAACGACAGACGCAGGCTGTCGAACAGGGTGTCCTTGGTTTTCGGCTTCAGGGTGAAGTCGATCACACCACCGGCTTCTTTGGCACTGATATCGAAGCTCTGGCTGATTTTCGATACGTCGCCGGACAGCAACAGAGCCGGGGTCTGGGTCAGACGCTCATCGAGCTTCTTGATAGTGGCCTGTTCCAGGTCCGGGTCCCACAGGGTGACTTTCTTGCCGTCGGAGACCATGGTCTGCTCAGCCGGCGCATTGGTGTGCCAGTAGAACAGGCCCGGACGCTGCAGGGTCATGTCGCCGGTGGTTTCCTGCAACTGGGTGCCGCTGCCGTCGAGGGTCAGTTGGGAAAAATTGGCAGTCAGAGTCTTGGATGTTTCGAGCAATTGGGTCAGGCGAGCCACATCCTTGTCATCGGCGTGAGCCGTGAGGGTGGTCAAAGCCAGTACCGGCAGCAACATGCGGATAAGACGCATGGGAGTCCTCTTGAATACTCGTGGGAAAGTGGACGGCGCTTCATGCACCGTCCATTGCATTTGGATCAGGGTATCGAATCAGTCGCGTACCGGGCCAGGGGCCAGGACTTCGCGGGAACCGTTGGTGTTCATCGACGTCACGACCCCGGCCATTTCCATGGCTTCGATCATGCGCGCGGCACGGTTGTAACCGATCTTCAGCTTGCGCTGAACAGCGGAGATGGAGGCACGACGGCTTTCCAGTACGAACTGCACGGCTTCGTCGTACAGCGCGTCGGCTTCCGGATCATCGCCGTCACCGCCGCCGCTGCTGCCTTCGAAACCACTGCCCGCCTCTTCGACACCGTTGAGGATGTCGTCGTTGTATTCCGGCGCGCCGCGCAGTTTCCAGGCTTCAACCACCCGGTGAACTTCATCGTCAGACACGAAGGCGCCGTGGACCCGAATCGGCAGGCTGGTGCCCGGCGGCATGTAGAGCATGTCACCGTGGCCAAGCAGTTGCTCGGCGCCGCCCTGGTCGATGATGGTCCGGGAGTCGATCTTGCTCGATACCTGGAACGCCATCCGTGTCGGGATGTTGGCCTTGATCAGACCGGTGATCACGTCCACCGATGGTCGTTGAGTCGCAAGAATCAGGTGAATACCGGCCGCACGCGCCTTCTGGGCGATACGGGCGATCAGTTCTTCTACCTTCTTGCCGACGATCATCATCATGTCGGCGAATTCGTCCACGACCACGACGATGGTCGGCAGCTTCTGGAGCAGCGGCGCTTCATCGTGGATGCTTTCGCGTTTGTACAGCGGATCGCTCAGCGGCTCGCCGGCGTCCTGGGCTTCCTTGACCTTGGCGTTGAAGCCGGACAGGTTTCGCACGCCCATCTTCGCCATCAGCTTGTAGCGACGTTCCATCTCGGCAACGCTCCAGCGCAGGGCGTTGGCGGCGTCCTTCATGTCGGTCACGACCGGGCACAGCAGGTGCGGAATGCCTTCGTAGATCGACAGCTCGAGCATTTTCGGGTCGATCATGATCAGCTTGGCGTCGTCCGGGCCGGACTTGAACAGGATCGACAGGATCATCGCGTTCACGCCCACCGATTTACCGGAACCGGTGGTACCGGCCACCAGCAGGTGAGGCATCTTCGCCAGGTCAGTGATGACCGGCTTGCCGCCGATGTCGTGGCCCAGAGCCAGGGTGACAGGCGATTTGAAGTTGTCGTACTCAGGCGTCGACAGCACTTCGGAGAAGCGCACGATCTGCCGGTCTTCGTTAGGGATCTCGATACCGACCGTGGTCTTGCCCGGAATCACTTCCACCACCCGCACGCTGGTCACGGCCAGCGAACGCGCAAGGTCTTTTGCCAGGTTGGCGATACGACTGACCTTCACGCCCGCAGCAGGCTGGATTTCGTAACGGGTAATGACCGGGCCCGGATGGATCGAATCCACGGTGACTTCGACGCCGAATTCCTTGAGCTTGATCTCCAGCAAGTGGCCGACCGCGGCCAGGGACTCGGGCGAATAATTGAGTTGTTTCTTTTCCGCGGGATCGAGGATCGAGATCGGTGGCAAGGTGCCTTCCACGGCGCTGTCGACGAACAACGGCACCTGCTTCTCTTTCTGCACGCGTTTGCTTGGCTCCGGGGCCTTGACCGGAGCCGGCGCGATGACCGGCGGCACCTGTTTCTCGCGCTCGGACATGTGCTTGCTCAGGGCCTGTTCGCGCTCGATCAGACGCTCCTTGACCTTGGCCTGCTCGCGTTTGTCGGTGACCGTCGGTGCAACCACGTCATGCACGCGATCGTCGACTTCACGCAGTTGCGCGACCAGTTGCTTGCGCTCGGTACGCGCCGACCACCAACGGTTGACCGCGCCCTGGAACAGTTCGAACAGGTCGAGGGTGATCTTGCCGGTGATGTCCATCACCTTGAACCACGAAAGGTCGGTGAACACCGTCAGGCCGAACAGGAAGAGCGCAATGAACAGCAACGTGCTGCCCTGAATGTTCAGGGCATTGCGGGCCAGGTCACCAAGGCTTTCACCCAGCGCACCACCGGCGCCAGCCGGCAGGCCGGTGGCAGCATGGAAATGGATATGCGCCAGCGCGGCGCCGGACAACACCAGGAACACCAGTCCGATCAGGCGCCAGGAGAACAGCCAGCCGCTCCACTGCCACGGCTCGTGACGCTGACGGAAGATCTGATACGCCTTGATCGCCAGCAGCAACGGGAAGATATAGGCGAAGTAACCCAGCACCATGAACAGGATGTCGGCGCTGTAGGAGCCGGCCGGACCGCCGAAGTTCTGCACGTCGTCGATCTTGCTGTTGTGGCTCCAGCCCGGATCGTCCTTGCCGTAGGTCAGCAACGCCATCATCAGGAACAGGCACAAGGCGCCGATGGCGATCAATGCACCTTCCTTGAGCCGGTAGTGCAACTGTTGACGCCAGAGCGGAACGACTGTTTTTGGTGCTTCCGTGGATTTCTTCAAAACGCTTCTTTTCCTGCGCCAGAGGCGCGTCCATCTATTGAATGACGATAAAAAACTGCCCAATCCAGGCAGGTAAAAAATTGACGGGCGCAACGGAGACTAGTTTTAACACTGCGCCCCGCCTTTTATAAACACGGCACGCGGCGAATATTCTGTAACAGCCCGGCATTGTACGGGTTTGCGCGTTCGATGCCATGCTTCACGGCCGCTGGTTCAAGCATAGCCAAATGCACAACGCCCGGCGTTCAATTTGAGCATGCATTGTCTTTTGTGACAAAGGCTTATGAGGTGTATTTGATGAACGTAGCGAAGCATTCGCGCCTCATCTCCCCTGAGCGCTGCACATTGGCATCGGTGACCTTGCCCGCAGCGGTGTTGCGCCGGATTACGACCGCATCTGGATGCTCAAGTTGCAGCGGCACACACGCAGCACCGCAATGGAGGACATTCGCGTCATTTCCCGGCACACTTTACCGCGGGCCCAGCGCCCACCGCCCTCCCCTTCTGCAAGCCTGGACGCCATGCTGACTTGGTTACAACGCAATTCACTGACTTTCCCGCCACTGGAAAAGGCCATGCGCGATCCCAACGGACTGCTGGCGGCCGGAGGCGACCTGTCCGCCGATCGCTTGATCCAGGCCTATCGCCATGGCTGCTTTCCATGGTTTTCCGAAGGCCAGCCGATTCTCTGGTGGTCGCCGGATCCGCGCACCGTGCTTTTTCCCGACGAACTGCACGTCTCGCGCAGCCTCGGCAAACTGATGCGTAAACAACGCTATCGAGTGACCTTCGATCAGGATTTCGACGCCGTGATCCGCGCTTGCGCCGCTCCCCGGGAATACGCCGACGGCACCTGGATCACCGAAGCGATGCAGGACGCCTATATCGAATTGCATCGACGCGGCTTTGCCCATTCGGTGGAAGTCTGGGATGAGGGCGAACTGGTCGGCGGCCTGTACGGCCTGGCGATGGGGCAACTGTTCTTCGGCGAGTCGATGTTCAGCCGCGCGGACAATGCCTCCAAGTACGGCTTTGCCACACTGGTGCAACATCTGAGAGAAGCCGGGTTCGTCCTGATCGACTGCCAGATGCCAACCGACCACCTGCACAGCCTCGGCGCCCGGGCCATTTCACGGCAGACATTCGCCGACTATCTGGCCCGACACCTCGATCAACCCAATCATGCGACCTGGGTTTGCTGAGCGACTTTTGCGCGCGTGGCTTACACTTAATTCACCAGCTTACCCTTGAGGGTTGATCATGACCGAGTTGGCGCGGTTGAAGTTTTATGCCACTCAGCCTCACTCTTGCAGTTATCTGCCCGAGGAACAGGCGACGACCCTGTTTCTCGATCCGAGCCAGCCCATGGATGTGCATGTCTACGCAGACCTGTCAGAAATGGGCTTTCGTCGCAGCGGCGATCACCTGTACCGCCCGCATTGCCAGAACTGCAATGCCTGCGTGCCTGCGCGCATTCCTGTTGCGCAGTTCAACCCCAACCGGCAGCAGAAACGCATTTTCAAGCGCAACGTCGATTTGCAGGTGCGCCCGGTCAAGCCGGCGTTCAGCGAAGAGTACTTCGACCTCTATCAGCGCTACATCGAACAGCGCCACGCCGACGGCGACATGTACCCGCCGAGCCGCGATCAATTCTCGACTTTTCTGGTACGCGACCTGCCCTTCTCACGCTTTTACGAGTTCCGGCTCGACGGACGGTTGCTCGCAGTTGCCGTGACCGATCTGCTGCCCAACGGCCTGTCGGCGGTCTACACCTTTTACGAACCGCAGGAAGAACGCCGCAGCCTCGGACGCTACGCGATCCTCTGGCAAATCGCCGAAGCCCAGCGGCTGGGGCTTGAGGCGGTGTACCTGGGTTACTGGATCAAAAACTGCAAAAAGATGAACTACAAGACCCAATATCGGCCTATCGAACTGCTGATCAATCAGCGCTGGGTCGTCCTGAACTGAATGCAAACCCTAAACCCCTTGGCGTAAACCCCATTTTTCGGGCACAATGCACGCCGCTTTTGCCTGGCGCAGTTGCACCGGGCCATTCATTGGATACCGAGGGCTTTACTGCATGTCGAAAGAAGACAGCTTCGAAATGGAAGGCACTGTCGTCGACACCCTGCCCAACACCATGTTTCGTGTGGAGTTGGAAAATGGGCACGTCGTAACCGCGCATATTTCCGGCAAGATGCGCAAGAACTACATTCGTATTCTTACCGGTGACAAAGTGCGCGTCGAGCTGACGCCCTATGACTTGAGCAAAGGGCGTATTACTTACCGCGCTCGCTAATCAAGTCAATACAAGACGCCCGGCTTAATGCCGGGCGTTTTTGTTTGTCTGGGTTTTGGGCTTGTGCTTGAGTTTTGGGTGTATATCCGTTGCTTCGGGAGCTGCCGCTGGCGGTTTCACTCTTACAGCGAGTCACTTTTTCAAACGCCAAAAAGGAACCAAAAGGCTTTTGCCCCGGCGTACGGCACTT
>NZ_JARVSR010000019.1:0-30423 GCF_030209075.1 Pseudomonas sp. lyk4-R2A-10
CATCGCCGATGGTAGTGTGGGGTTTCCCCATGTGAGAGTAGGTCATCGTCAAGATCGAATTCCGAAACCCCTGTCTGCTAACGCAGACAGGGGTTTTGTCGTTTCAGTGCTCACAAAAGTCCGATATTCAAACCGCTCTGCGTGCCTTGCTACTCCGACGAGCCTGCCACTTGCGCCACCAGATGTAGACGCCAGTTCCCGACAACCCCGCAATCAGAACACCCAATATCGCGATCATCACTTGCCCGGTGAAGCCTATGATCCGTCCCCCATGTATCGGCAATTGCAACCGATAAAACCGCTCTCCCAACGTCCCTTCTCCTGCGATCTCCTGCCCCAGTAATCGTCCGTCAGTACCGTGGAAGAACAACCAGGATTTACCGTGGGCCTCGGTGTCATGCTCTCCAAACCCCGCACCGTAGAAGTTGTACTCAAAGCTGTAATACAACTCGCCGATCGCCGCTGTCAGCCCCAACCTTTTCCCCTCCTGCTGTGCCCTTTCGTATGCCTGTTGATAACTCAATCGGGTGATCCCCAGCTCTTCGGCAGGCATCCGCCCCCGCGCCTCATACACGCTCGGTTCAATCGGAGAAAACAACGACACCACCGGTTTGAAAACCTGGCTCGGCAGGTTCATCGCCACGCTGCTGACGGCGATCGGCAGCAACAACAACCACAGCCACAAGCCCCCTGCCCGATGCAGATCGAAGTTGAGTCGATAGGCATGACCGCCCTTGATCTTCCAGGCCATAGACCACTTCTTCCAGAACGGTTTACCCCGCGGCAACGTCAGCCAGAGGGCGATGAAGCAATCGATTACCCAGGCGATGGCCACCAACCCCATCAACAGCAAACCCCAGTTGCCGGGCAGTGTCAGGTTGTAGTGGAACTCGAGAATGAACGGAACGAAGTTCTCACGCTGGAAACAGCATTCGCCCCAGTAACGCTGGCCCTTTTGCTCGCCATTGACCGGGTCGAGATAGAACACTTGATTGCGTTCTTCAAACGGTTCGCCGGTCGCCGGACCATTCCGCGCAACCGCCGCGAGCAATGCCGTGTGGCCTGCCTCATTCGGGTACTCCATGTACCAGACCTGCAACTTCGGATGTGCCGATTGCAGCGCATCAACCAGCTCGCCTGGCGCTAGGCGCTCCCCCTCGGCCGACGCCGCGTAAAACTCCGGATTCAACCACTCATCCAGCTCATGATTGAATGCCAGAATGCTGCCGGTAATCCCCGCCAGCAGCAGAAAAACCGCCGTGGCCAACCCGATATACCGGTGCAATAAAACCAGAAACGAACGCATGAAAATTTCCCCACAGTTACGACAAAGCCAGCCCCTGAAATCAGGGGCTGGCTTTTTTATGCACAAGACAAAGGCTTAGAACTGGTAACTGACCGTGGCGGCGACGTTGCGCTCTTCGCCCATGTAGCAGAAGTCCAGACTGGCGCAGGAGGCTACGTAGGATTCGTTGGTCAGATTGTTCGCATTCAGGCGTACGTCGACACCCTTCAGACCGACCTTGCCGAGGTCATAGCCAATCGATGCGTCGAACAATGTGTAGGACGGCACCTTCATGGTGTTCTCTGCATCCGCCCAGCTATAGCCGACATAACGTACACCACCGCCCAGTCGCAGCCCGTCGAGTGCCGCGCTGTCGAACTTGTAGTCGGCCCACAGCGATGCCATGTGCCGTGGCGCCTGGGTTGGCGAGTTGCCTTTGTTCTCGATCACATTGGTCGGTGTGCTCAAGGTGCTGGTCATCGACTTCGAGTATTCAATGTCGGTAAAGGTGTAGCTGCCGAGGACTTTGAGGTTGTCGGTCAGCTGCATGTGCGCTTCCAGTTCCAGACCCTGAGAGCGGACAGCGCCTACAGCGCGATAGAAGTTTTCCTGCGGCAGTTTGGTCGCCAGGTTCTCCTGATCGATGCGGAACAACGAGGCGGTGAACAGATTGTCAGTACCCGGCGGCTGATACTTCAGGCCCATTTCCCACTGCGTTCCATCGGTCGGTGCGAGCGGATTGCCGGCGCTGTCAGCGTAGGAATTCGGGTTGAACGACTCGGAATAGCTGACGTACGGCGCGAGCCCGTTATCGAACAGATACAGCGCGCCGGCACGGCCGGTGAGCTTGGTGCGTCGATCATTGATCTCGGTGCCGACCGGACGGCCCGCTTCGGCGATACGGTTTTCGTCGGAGGTTTCCACCCAGTCCTGACGCAGTCCCAGCGAGAAGCGCCACTTGTTCATCTCGATCAGGTCTTGCAGGTAAACGCCGGTCTGCTCCAGGCGCCGCAAATAGCTGGTCTCGCCGTAAGGCGTGATAGCGGAATTGCCATACTCCGGGTTGAACGCGTTGATCGGCGCCAGGCCGCCACTGGTCCAGTCGACCACGGTTTTGCGTCGCTGATAATCCGCTCCCATCAACACTGTGTGCTTGGTCGCTCCGGTGAAAAATTCGGCCTGGAGCATGTTGTCGACGATGAACGCGTGGAGACGCTCGTCACCGCCGGTGTAGTAGCGATTCAGTTCGTTACTGGTCGGCGACGTCCAGCCATAGGCGTACACCTGATCCATGTTCACTTTGGAGTCGAGGTAGCGGAAATTCTGCCGCGCGGTGAAGACGTCGTTGAAGCGGTGTTCGAACTGGTAACCGAACGACTGCTGATCACGGGAGTAGCCATCGATGCCCGGCTCGCCTTCGAAGAAATGCGGCGAAATGCGATTGCCGTTGCGCTGATGAATCGTACCGTCGGCCGGCACGCCACCGTGGTAGCCGCCATCCGGGTCATGCTGCAGATACGCTTGCAGCGTCAGCGACGTGTCCTCGTTGAAATCGATGCTGACGGTCGGCGCGAGGGCGAAGCGCTTTTCCTTGTTGTGGTCGAATTGCGTGTCGGACTGATCCGTCAAACCGATCAGACGATAGGCGATGCGCTTGTCGTCATCGACCGGTCCGCTGAAGTCAAAACCGACACCGCGCTGGCCCTGAGTGCCGACGGTGGCCTGAACCTGGTGATAGGCCTCGTACAGCGGCTTCTTGCTGGTCAGCGCCACCAGACCGCCCGGCGAGCTACGGCCGTAAAGTACCGACGACGGGCCTTTGAGAATATCGACGCGCTCGAGGAAATACGGATCGACCTGCATCGTGCTGTAGGTGCCGCTGTCGCCCATCGACTTGAGGCCGTCGAGGTAGATGTTGTCCACCGAACCGTCGTTGAAGCCGCGCATTGCCACGTAGTCGTAACGGTGCGTGGCGCCGTAAGGATTGGTCAGCACGCCGGGGGTGTAACGCATGGCTTGGGACACGGTTTGCGAGCCCTGGTCATCCATTTGCTCACGGGTGACCACGGACACGCTTTGCGAAGTTTCCAGCAACGCGGTACTGGTCTTGGTGGCGATCTGGCTGTGCGTCGCGTTATAGCCATCCATGCTGCCCAGCGCGTTGCCGAGGGCGAAGCCTTTGATGTCGGTGGTCGGCAGGGCCAGTGCTTCGGTTTCTGCGACGGAGCGCAACACATAGCTGCTGCCGTCCTGGCTGACCGCCTCCAGACCCGAACCACCGAGCAGATGACTCAGCGCCTGATCGGTCGAATACTCGCCCTGCACGCCGGGTGATTGTCGGCCTTGAGTCTGCTGTGGGGTCATCGACAAGGTGATGCCGGTTTGGCGTGCGAACTGGTTCAGCGCCTCGCCCAATGGCCCGGCGGCGATGTTGTAGCGGTGGCTGCTGACCTCGCTGGCATTGGCCGCCATGCTCAGGCCCGGCAACATGCCAACACCCATTACGGTAGAAAACAGCGCCGCCCGAACGGCGTGGCGCAACAGGCCGGATTCGGCAGAGAAATTCAGAGGGTTCTTACAGGTAACGCGCGCAGTCATTGTAGGTTTCCGTAGGCAGTCGCGAAGGCTGAGTTGAAGTGCTTACTGACTAAGCCGGACTTGCCGCGAAAACCCGCCAAAACAATTTCAGGCCACAGACTCCAGCGTCACCCACCAATGGGTGCGGTAGCGCAATTGCACCGGCAGGGTCTGCGGCAGGATTGCCAGCAGCTTGTCGGTGTCCTCAAGACGGAAAACGCCGGACAGGCGCAGATCCGCAATGTCCGACGCACAACTCAGAAAGCCCTGACGATACCGACCGACTTCGTTGAGGAAGTCACCCAGCCGCATGTTGCGGGTCACGATCAGCCCGTCGACCCAGGCACCGGCGTCCATGTCCAACGGCGGCGCCGGGCGAATTTGATGGTGGTCGATCAGATAGCTCTGACCGGCGATGGCCTCCATCGAGTTGCCTGCGGAGTGAATTGCGACCCGGCCACTGGTGACGCTCAGGCGCGTGCATCCATCTTCCTGGCGCAGAATGAATCGCGCCTTGAACGGCTCGTAACTGCCATGACGACTCTGCACCCGCAGCGGTCGATCAATTGGCGCACCTTCATCGGCGCCACCGCAGGTGACGATGATTTCGCCACGGGTCAGCCTGATCAGCCGTTGCTGTGCGGTGTAATCGAGATCCACGCTGCTGGCGGTGTTGAGTTCGATCCGCGTGCCGTCCGGCAACTGGAAGCCACGGCGTTCGCCGGTGGCGGTGGCGTAGTCGGCGCTCCATTGTTGCCAGGCGGAAGTGTCGCTGGCCAGCCACCCCGCCGAACCCATCAACAGGGCGCCGGACAACAGCTTCAACGCCTGACGTCGACCCAGACCCTGCGCACTGTTTTCCAGCGTGTTGAATGCCACCTGCGCACCGGGCACGGCGCGCAGATTGTGGGTCAGTTCAGCTTGCAGAGACTGCACCCGTTGCCAGGCCAGTTCGTGGTCATGGTGTTCGGCGCGCCATTGTTCGCACTGGCGATTCAGGCGCGGATTGCCATGGTTGTTGCGCAGGCGCAAGAGCCAGTGAATGGCCTGTCGGACGACCTGTTGCGGTGGCTCGGCGCGACGGCCAAGCGAGAGGTTATCCACTGGCATCAGTTTTCGTACCGCAGCACGTAGCAGTGAAACAGGGCGTCGGCGACGTAGCGTTCTACCGAGCGCAGAGACAGTCCCATCTGCTCGGCGATCTGCTTGTGGGTCAAACCTTCGCACTGCGCCAGCAGAAATGCCTGACGCACTTTCGGCTTCAGGCCTTCAAGCATGCGGGCAATGCCCTCGAGCAGTTCGATCACCAATGCGCGGGATTCGCCACTTGGGGTTTCGGCTTCAGGCAAATGGGCGATGGTTTCCAGATAGGCGCGCTCAATTTCTTCACGGCGCCAATGATCTATCACCAAACCCCGGGCAACCGTGCGCAAGAATGCGCGAGGTGCCTTGAGTTCCAGACGCTCGGTGCGTTGCAGCAAACGCACGAACGTGTCCTGAGCCAGATCCGCCGCATCGGCGGCATTGCCCAGTCGCGCGCGCAACCAGCCGTTGAGCCAGCCGTGATGACTACTGTAAAGCGCCTGTACTGCAAACTCAGATGAGGACATGAACGCGACAGCCCGAACGTCACAAATGATAATTAGTCGCATTGTCATCAAGGGTTACAGAATTTGCAACCGGCGCTGCAAAACAGTCATCAAAAAATGACAAGCGAACGCTCTGGCACGCCGTTCGGCGGGAATCTGCCAGAAATGCCGTCCATTTCCTGCAAAGCCCTAAGTTTTATCCGAAGCGTGCCGACAGACTGGTGAGACATGCGTGCACCAAAGTAGAGCAGCCGTCAGAACGCTGCCTGCGCTGTACATGGAATGTTGCATCCGGAACGCATCCCCACTTTTCGCATAAGAAGTCCCATGAAATGAATCTCAAGTTCAGCCATAAAATCCTGCTGGCCGCCTCGGGCGTTGTGGTCCTGGCGTTCGCGCTGTTCACTTTGTACAACGACTATCTGCAGCGAAATACGATTCGCCAGAACCTCCAGTCCTCGGTCCAGCAGGCCGGTGACCTGACCGCCAGCAGTGTGCAGAACTGGATGAGCGGACGGATTCTGGTGCTGGAAAACCTCGCGCAGAACGTCGCTCATCAAGGCAAGAACGCCGACTTCCCGGGCCTGGTCGATCAACCGGCCTTCACCTCGAACTTCCAGTTCACCTACGTCGGCCAGGCCAACGGTGTGTTCACCCAGCGCCCTGACGCGAAGATGCCGGACGGCTACGACCCGCGTCAGCGCCCGTGGTACAAGCAGGCCGTGGCCGCTGACCAGACCATGCTGACCCCGCCATACATGGCTGCCGTTGGCGGGCTGGTGGTGACCATCGCCATGCCGGTGAAAAAGAACGGCGAACTGCTCGGCGTAGTGGGCGGTGACCTGAGCCTGGAAACCCTGGTAAAGATCATCAACTCGGTGGACTTCGGTGGCCTGGGCCACGCGTTCCTGGTCAGCGGTGACGGTCAGGTAATCGTCAGCCCGGACAAAGACCAGGTGATGAAGAACCTCAAAGACATCTACCCGAACGCCGGTGTGCGCATCGAGAAGGGCAATCAAAACGTGGTGCTCAACGGCCAGGAACGCATCCTGTCGTTCACCCCGGTTGCCGGTCTGCCGAATGCCGAGTGGTACATCGGTCTGTCGATCGACCGCGACAAGGCCTACGCCGCACTCAGCCAGTTCCGTACCTCTGCAGTGATTGCGATGTTCGTTGCGGTGGGCGCGATTGCAGTGTTCCTGAGCCTGCTGATCACCGTGCTGATGCGTCCGCTGATCACCATGGGCCGCGCGATGCAGGACATCGCCCAGGGTGAAGGTGACCTGACCCGTCGTCTGGTAGTGGAAAGCAAGGACGAGTTCGGCGAGTTGGGCAGTTCGTTCAACCAGTTCGTGGAGCGGATTCACGCTTCGATCTCCGAAGTGTCTTCCGCGACTCGCCACGTACACGATCTGTCCCAACGGGTGATGGCATCGTCCAACGCTTCGATCATCGGCTCCGACGAGCAAAGCGCGCGCACCAACAGTGTCGCTGCGGCGATCAATCAGTTGGGTGCCGCCACCCAGGAAATCGCCCGCAACGCCGCCGACGCTTCGCAACACGCCAGTGGCGCGAGCGAGCAGGCCGATGACGGTCGTCAGGTGGTCGAGCAGACGATTCAGGCCATGACCGAGCTGTCGCAGAAGATCAGCCTGTCGTGCACCCAGATCGAAACCCTGAATGCCAGCACCGACAACATCGGCCACATTCTCGACGTGATCAAAGGCATCTCCCAACAGACCAACCTGCTGGCGCTCAACGCAGCCATCGAAGCGGCCCGTGCCGGTGAAGCCGGACGCGGTTTTGCGGTGGTGGCGGACGAGGTGCGTAACCTCGCTCACCGCACTCAGGAATCGGCGGAAGAAATCCACAAGATGATCACTTCGCTGCAGGTCGGCTCCCGCGAAGCGGTGACCACCATGAACGCCAGTCAGGCGTCCAGCGAGGAAACCGTTGAAGTGGCGAACCAGGCCGGTCTGCGTCTGGTCAGCGTGACCCAGCGCATCGGCGAAATCGATGGCATGAACCAGTCGGTGGCCGCCGCTACCGAGGAACAGACTGCCGTGGTGGAAACCCTCAACGTCGACGTCAACCAGATCAACCTGCTGAACCAGCAGAGCGTGGCCAACCTCAATGAAACGTTGAAGGATTGCGATGCGTTGTCGCAGCAGGCCAACCGTTTGAAACAGCTGGTCGACAGCTTCAAGATCTGATCGCTTGCGGTAAAAAACAGCCCGCTGCGGAGTGATCCGCAGCGGGCTCTTTCATGCCTTACACAAACAGCTTCAGCACATTGCCCATCGCGTCATCGGCAAACCCCTGCACGAAATCCTTGAACCCCGGCAGCGCCTCGGGCCCACCGCTGGCCGGCTCGGCAATGATCGTCCAGGTCGCCCGCGACTTGCCCGCGCCTAGTGACTCCACATTCATCGCCGCCCACAGATTGGCCACGCCCAGGGTGTTGTAGATGGTGGTCCAGGTCATGCTCAGCGCGTGGTCGTCCCGTGAGTTGAGTTGCTCGACCACGACGTTGCCATCCTTGAAGAACTTCTTGCGCAGCGAAGACACGCCTTCGCCGGTCATTTCGATGTGCGACAGCGCCGGAATGAAACGGTCGAAACCGTCGAATTTACCGACCACTGCCCACACTTGCCTGGCGTCCACCGGCACTTCCACCGAAGATACGACGTGGCAGCCGTGAGGGTTTTTGATCAGGGTGTCGGGTTGCAGATTGCTCATGGTGTTGCTCCTTGGTTGATGAGTCAGATGAAGTTGATTTCTTTCAGGTAGTCGCAGCCGCGACGCAGCAGCGCCGGGGATTTTTCCGGGTAGTGCGCGCCCATCTGCTGCACGCCGGCCTGGGCGTTGGCGTGGCCGATCAGGGAGATGTCGCCGATGTCTTCCTCGAAGCCGTTGAGGTAGAAACCGAGCACGCCGAACAGCGCGTTATCCGCATCGACCCGGCCCAGTTGCTGCTGCCAGTCGGCGACGCTGACCAGCGAAAACTCGCTGCCGGTTTCGCGAAACGACGCGACGTAGGCATCCCAGCTCAGGGGCTCCGGGTTGTGCAGGTTGAACACCGCTCGTTCCGGCGAATAACGGCTGGCGTGGAAGGCGATGAAACGGGCGAGGAAGTCCACCGGCATCAGGTCGAAATTCAGCGCGAAGGCCGGCACCTGACCGAGCTGGATCGAGCCCTTGAGCATCAGCATCAAACGGTTCTTGTGCGGCTGGCAGACGCCGCTGAGGCTGTTGAAACTGATGTTGCCGGGCCGATAAAGATTGACCCGCACCCCGCGTTCCCGCGCCCGTTCGAGGATGCGTTCACCGACCCATTTCGACAGGTTGTAGCCGTTGCGGATGTAGATCGGCGGCGTCGGTGCGGCGGGCAGTTCCAGCACCCGGCCTGCGTCGTCGACGGTACTGGACGCCGACAGCGTCGAGACGAAATTGAACACCTTCTTGCTGCGCCCTTCGCACAGCCGCACCAGTTCGAAAATCGGCTCGACGTTGTCCGCCGCCAGCGACTCGTAATCGAGCACGTGATTGACGTTGGCGGCGTTGTGTACCAGCGCGCCGAACTCGCGATCCAGTCGCTCGAAGTCCCCATCAGCCAGGCCCAGTTGCGGCTGTGTAATGTCTGCCGAATAGATCCGCACCCGACTCAGGTCCAGATGCTCCAGCCGGTTCTCTCGCAACGATTGGGCAAAGCGCTGCGCCGCGGTTTGCCCGCCGCCGTCGCGCACCAGACACGCCACCTCGCTGGCGCCCCATCCCAGCAGCGCCTCGACGATGTGCACACCGACAAAACTGTTGGCGCCGGTGACGATCACCTTGTGCACATCGCCCATGCGGCTGATCGGCAATGGCTCAATTTCCAATGGTCGCTCGGCGTCGGCCATCGCCTGGGCGCTGAGCACCGCGCTGTCATCGGTGCCGCGTACCAGGGTGGCGAGCTTGGTGATGGTCGGCAGTTCAATGAAGCGGTTGATCGAAATGCTGCGGCCGAACTCTTCCCGCAGACGCAGGAGCATGCGTGACAGCAGAATCGAGTGACCGCCGAGATTGAAGAAGCTTTCGTCGGTGGAAATGTCGCTGATCGGCAGCTCCAGCAACTCGCCCCAGATTTCCAGCAGCAGCGCTTCGTCGGCGTTGGCCGGCAGGCATTTCGGGCCGCTGTCCTGCACGCTGACCGGCAGTTCCAGCAGCGCCTTACGGTCGACTTTGCCGTTGGCGGCGAATGGCATGTTCGGCAGTTCCGTCCATGCCACCGGTTGCATGTAGTCGGGCAAAAACTGCTGCGCGTGAGCTTTCAAAGTCTCCCGTGCGGCATCCGATTGCGGCTGGGCGAGGAACGCCAGAATTCGCCGCTGACTGTCGATCACCACGGCGATCTGCCGATACAGCTGGCTCTCGCGCAGGCACCGCTCGATTTCTTCCGGCTCGACCCGGAAGCCGCGGATCTTCACCTGATTGTCGCGGCGTCCGCACAGCTCGATGCCATCCTCGCCCCACTTGGCCATGTCGCCGCTGCGGTAGGCGCGCAGACGTTGGCCGTCAGGCAATTCCAGATCCAGATAGCGCTCCGCCGTCTGCTGTGGGTTGTTCAGGTAACCCAGGCATACGCCGGGACCGACGATGAACAGCTCGCCCACCGTTTGCTCCGGCACCGGTTGCAGGTCGTCATCGAGGATCAGCACCTGACTGTTGGCAATCGGCCCGCCGAGGGTGCGATTGCTGTCGCCCGGTTGCAGTTGCCGCGCGGTGATCAGCACCGTGGCTTCGGTCGGGCCGTAGAGGTTGTGCAGCTTGCCCTGACGCGTCAGTTGCTCGATCACGAACGGTTCACACACGTCGCCGCCGGTCATGATCTGTCCGACGCTTTGCAGTTGCTCCAGCGGCAGGATGCTCAACAGCGCCGGCGGCAGGAACGCGTGGGTCAGTTGCCGGCGGCGGATCAGCGCCACCAGTTGCAGCGGATCGCGGCGCTGGTTGTCATCGGGCACTACCAGTTCCGCGCCTTCGAGCAGGGTCGGGAAAATATCGATCAGCGACGAGTCAAAACTCAGCGACGAGAACTGCAACACCCGACTCTCGGCGTGCAACTGCACATAGTCGGCGTACCACGCGGTGAAGTGCGCGAGGTTTGCCTGACTGAGCAGCACACCCTTCGGATGCCCGGTGGTGCCCGAGGTGTAGAGCGCCATGCACGGCGTGTCGAGCTCGGGCCGGTGGTGCATCAACGGTTGCGACAGATCGGCGTCGGTGCTGTCGATGCGACAGACATCCAGCCCCGGCATCGAACCGCTCAGCGGGTGTTCGCCGTCGTGCAGCAACAGCACCGCCCCGGCGTTTTCCAGAATGTACTGCTGGCGCTGAAGCGGATGGCTCGGTTCCAGCGGCAGGTACACCGCGCCGCTGCCGAGAATGGCCAGGATAGAAGCAAACAGCGCATCGCATTTCGGCAGGCAAATCCCCACCACCCACGGTTGCGGTTGTGCCTCCAGCATTGCCAGCAACCGTTGCTGGATCGCCCGGCTGTGATCATGCAACTGGCGATAGCTGATCGACTGCTCTGCGAGGTGCAGTGCCGGGCGTTCCGCGTGTTCGATCAGGCTCCGTTGCAGCCGCTCGATCACCGGGATCTGCGCCTGTTGCAACAACGCCGGATTGGCCGTGGCATTGAAGCGATGGACATAAGCCAGGCTGTCGAGAAACAGCAGGTTTTCCACCTGCTCGAAGTCCGGCGCACGAGCCGTCTCTGCGTGCTGGAAATACTCGGCATCGCGGGAAAAACGACTGACCAGCAGCGCCACTTCGTCCACCACCTGCGCCAGTGCTCGCTGGCGCAGGGCCTGACCGTTGCCGGACGGTTCGTCGGCGATGGGCACGCGGCTCAGCAGCGTCGAGTTGCACAGGCACAGCAGATCAAGCACCGGCAAACCGCCGGCGCCCGTTGCACCGATGCCCAGACGCAAGGTCAGGTACGGTGTCGTGCCATGATCCTGCGGCGCAAGGCTGCCGTCATCGATCACCAGGTCCATCGACGGAGCGGTTTCTGTCAGCAATGAATGACCGTGTTGTTCGAGCTCCTGCGCCAGGTCGGTCAAGGCCTGGCTGCGGCCCCTCAGCAAAATGTCGAGACGTCTCATGTCAGCCTCCTTGTCAAACCAGGTAGTCGCGCAGGGCGTGCTGCACGCACGGAGTGTCGAGCAGTGAGCTGTTGTGGAAAAAGCGCACGATGTTGCCCACCAGCGGGTGATGACGATTGATCGGGAAGGCCAGTCCGGCCATCTCGTCCTTCAGCGCTCGACGCGTTGCATCGTTGACCGGCAAGGCATCGATCAGGCGCAGGTCGAAGGACTTCTGGATGTCGTTGGTCAGGTAATGGCCGATGAACACCGGCAGGATCTGCGCGATGCATTCGCGATCCGCATCGCTCGCGGTATGCCAGTAGATACGCACCATCCGCGCCCAGAAATTCGAGTGCCGGCCCTCGTCGAGCAAGTGGTCGGCCATCAGGCCCTTGATCGACGGCTTGACCGTGTCGTCCCGGGCGAACGCTGCGACATCGCCGGTCACGGTGTTCTCGGCGATGGCGACGCAGATCAGTTCCACGGCGCTGCGCAGGTGCTCCGGGGCCAGTTCGACGGCAGCCGGAATCGCCCGGCTCAGTTCGATTTCATTCGGCAGCTCGATCGGCTCGACGCCGGTCATGGCCACGGTCTGCTGCATGAAATCCATCGCTACCAACGCGTGGTAATCCTCGTCCACCACCACGGTCATGGCGTCGTAGCGACAGGCGAACGGGAAGGCCACGGCGAAGCGGTTCTTGGCGATGCTGCGCGCGGTTTTGTCGACGATCTCGGTTTCGAAAATCACCACGTCGTTGATGAATTTGTACAGCGTCTGCACCAAGGCGAAATCACGCTGTTCCGGGCATTCGCGCAGGAAGGTTTCGCTGAGCACCAACGGCTGGCGGCTGAGCGGATAGATCAGCCGCGCGTCGCCCTCCAGCACGCGGCGTGGTCTGGTGCGAATGGTCGCGCGGCTTTCCCAGGCGTCGGCGAAAGACTGGTAGTCGGCGGCGTTCATTGGGCCACCTCCGCCAGCGGTTCGCGCATGCTCAGGCGCAGACCGTCCCACAGGGCGATGCGGCTTTCCACGGCGGCGATGGCGCTGGCGTAGACCTCGGCTTCGCGCTGCGGATCGCCGTCCACCAGTCGATCCAGCAGTTGCTCGGCGGCCGGGCCGTGGTCTTCGGAGTCGACCTCGATGTGTCGCTCCAGGTAGTAACGGAAGGTCGGCGCCTGCTCGACGCCAATGCCCCAGGCATCGAGCATGCGCTGGAACATGGTCGGGATCACGCTCTCGCGACCGTGCAGGAATGCGGCGGCAACGCTGTGACCGGGTGCATTCAGTGCGGTGTGCAAGGTGTCACGGACGAATCGCGCCGCCGCTGGATCAACCTCGACGCTTTGCAGGGCGACGTCGTAACTCACGCCTTCCTGTTGCAGTGTCACGAAGCGCTCCACCGCTGTCGTGTCCGCACCGACTTCGCGCATCGCATCGAGGTACAGTTCGAAGTGACTGTAATGCCCGTGTGACAGCCGATCGTCCGATTCTTCGCCGAGCACGATTTCATTGATCAGTCGTGCCGCGCGCGGATCCCGTGGCGGCAACCACGGCAGGCGAGTGCAAGTCAGTTCCTGCTGCAGGCGCTTGGTCAGTGACATGAAGTCCCAGACGGCAAATACATGGGATTCCATGAACCGGCGCAATGTCGCCAAAGAATCGATTTCGGAAAAGATCGGATGAACGCTGAGTTCGGCTTTCTTTAGTGTAAGTTGCTCTTTGGTTGGCATGGTTGCGAGACTCTGGCTAATAGGGAATAGGGATTGTTCAATCAATTGCTAATAACGTTGAACAAGTTTCTCCAGGCGAACGACAGCCTCATTCGGTTTCGATGAAAACAGGCAATGTCTGAAGGGCCCGATACAGCAGCGGACGGTCAAGCCGTAGCAATCGAGGCCGTACTGCAAGGTTGTGCCGGGTTTGTCATTTCGGATCCAAACTCGGCGAAGAAAAACTAATACATCGCAAAACAACTTAACAAGTTTATTTTTAATTATTTTTAGTTGGTAGTTTTTGAAGTATGAGTGGGCCTGATAAAACTTATAAGTTAAGTTTTATTTGGGCGTAGTTACTCCTTTCGGCGGTTAATGGCCAAAATTGAACGACAAGAGTGAATGCCTCACTCGAAGCAACTTTCCAATTGAGTATTTGAATGAATATGAGGGGATGAAGTCGGGCTGTAACGGCGCCGTTTCTTCCTGTTCCCGTGACAAGGCTCCTTCCGTAGGTTCCTGGTGCGGGGACTGCTGCCGGGGCGGCGCGTCCCCGTTCTATATTGGGTTGGCGATCCAAGGGTGCGCGTAAATCGGCGCCGCGGCTATCGTCGAAAATGACTTCCTTGCGGTGCAAATTCCGGGCTGTTCAAAGCAGGGGGGAGGTTAGAGCGCAGGCGTCGATGTGCCACGGCAAATGACCGTGACCGGTGGGGGGATTTGTAAGCGGGTTATTCGCCGGGTGAGTGGAGGCTCACCCGGGAGGGAGGATTCAGCGCGCCGCTTTGCGGCTTTGGCCGGCGGAGCTGGCCAGGTAACGGGTGATCACCTCGACACCGCGATTGAGGTGCTGCTCCAGCAGTGTCACGGCGTGCGGTGTGTCACGCTCTTTCACCGCCTGCAACAACGCGCGGTGATCGTCCTGGGAGAGCTTGCCCAGGCCCATGGCCTCGAGGTTGAAGCGCAGGAAGCGTTCTTCCTCATTCAAGCCGTCTTCCACCAGCCGCAACAGCCGGCCATTGGGCGCCTTGCTGTAGAGTGCCATGTGAAACAGACGGTTGAGCCGACCGATTTCGGTGTAGTCGTGTTCGATTTCCAGCTCTTCGATGTAGCCGGCCGCGCGTTCGTGATCGGCCGGGGACAGCAGCGGGATCGACTGGCGCAGCGCTTCGGACTCCAGCAGGATGCGCAGCTCGTAGGTTTCCGTTGCATCGCCCTGGATCAGCGGCGCCACCACCGCGCCTTTGTGGGCAATCACGTTGAGCAGGCCCTGGGCTTCGAGTTGACGCAAGGCTTCGCGTACCGGCATGCGGCTGACGCCGAACAGATCGGCCAGATCCTGCTGGCGCACGGCGGTGCCGCAGGGCAGGCGCCCGTCGAGAATCGCGGCGCGCAGGGTTTCTTCGATGACCGAGCGTGCCAGATGCGCGGGAATCGGGCCGTCGACTTTGATGCTGTGGAGTGGCTTGGGCTTCTGGGTCACAACTGCACACCCTATGACTGCGATATTTGGATCCAAAGGACACTAGTGATTGCTCTACAGGTTGTCAAACCGTGTAGAAGAACCCTGTCACATCTGAAGTTTAGCGCGCCAGCGATGATCTCAGGGTGCCATTGTTTTTTGCTGGGCTAACCTTCACCATCAAGCGCTTTCTTCTCTGCCCTGGATGCCTTGCATTGGCGGTACGTTTCGCAATCCCACGGATTGCGCGCTGGCTTGCCTGCGCGCTGCTGCTGGCCGGCATCATGCTGGGCGGCCTGCATGCCGATTGGGATTTTTCCGCGATCAGCCGCAAGGCCACGGCACTGTACGGGCCGTTGGGTGCCGGGCAACAGCGGATCGATGCCTGGCAGAATCTGCTGGCCACACAGAAGCAGGTCAGCGAGATGGAAAAGCTCAAGGTGGTTAACCTGTTTTTCAACAAACAGATGCGCTACGTCGAAGACATCGATCTGTGGCACGAGGTCGATTATTGGGAAACCCCCATCGAAGCCTTGTGGAAAGGCGCCGGCGACTGCGAAGACTACGCGATCGCCAAGTATTTCAGCCTGCGCCACCTCGGTGTGGCCAGTGACAAGTTGCGCATCACCTACGTAAAGGCCCTGCGCCAGAACCGCGCGCACATGGTCCTGACTTACTATTCCAGCCCTGACGCCATGCCGCTGGTGCTCGACAGCCTGATCGACCCGATCAAGCCGGCCGCCGAGCGAACCGATTTGCTGCCGGTCTACTCTTTCAATGCCGAAGGTTTGTACCTGCCGGGAGCGAAGGGCAACAAGAAGGTCGGTGACACCAAACGCCTGTCACGCTGGCAGGATGTGTTGAAGAAAATGCAGGCCGAAGGATTTCCGGTCGAGACGACTAACTAGGAGCACGCGCTCAGATGTCTTTGTTCAAACAGCTGTTGATCGCTATCTGTCTGTTCCTGGTGGTCGCCTTCGCCGGCAGCTTCATGGTCAGTCTGGAGAGCTCGCGTACCCAGTACGTCAACCAGTTGCGCTCCCACGCCCAGGATGCGGCCACGGCGCTGGCGCTGTCGTTGACGCCGAACATCGATGACCCGGCGATGGTCGAGCTGCTGGTCAGTTCGATCTTCGACAGCGGTTATTACTCGAGCATCCGCGTGGTCGATCTGAAGACCGACCAGACCATCGTCGAGCGCAACGGCATTCCGGCGGTCACCAACGTGCCCGACTGGTTCGTCAAACTGATCGGCCTGGAGCCGGCCGGTGGCGATGCGCTGGTCAGCCGTGGCTGGGAGCAGGCGGCACGGGTCGAGGTAGTCAGCCACCCGATGTTCGCCCTGGCCAAGCTCTGGCAGAGCGCACTGGGCAGTCTGGGCTGGTTGCTGGTCTGCGGCGCGGTGAGTGCGGTGCTGGGCGCGTTGTTGTTGCGTCGGCAATTGAAGCCGCTCGATTACATGGTCAAGCAATCCCACGCCATCGCTCGTCGTGAGTTCCTGAGTCTGCCGGACCTGCCGCGCACGCCTGAATTGCGCCGCGTAGTGCTGGCGATGAACCAGATGGTCGAGAAGCTCAAGGCACTATTCCAGGAGCAGGCCGAGCGCAGTGAAAAACTGCGCACCGAGTCCTACCAGGACAACCTCACCGGGTTGGCCAACCGGCGTTATTTCGAGATGCAGCTGAATGCGCGGGTGAGCAACCCGGAGCAGGCCAGTTCCGGTTATCTGCTGCTGTTGCGGGTCAAGGACCTGGCCGGGCTGAACCAGCGCCTTGGCGGTCAGCGCACCGATGAATTGTTGAAAGCGGTCGGCGAGCAACTGTCCCGCGAGTGCGCCAAATATCCGGAAACCCAGAACCTCGTCACCCGAATTCGCGGTGGTGAATTCGCCGTGCTGGCGCCGGGGCTGACCCGCGAAGAGGCGCTGCAACTGGCGCAGAGTCTCGACAGTGCCCTGAGCAGCCTGCACGCGACGGGTGCCACCGACGTGGCCGCCGTGGCTTCTATCGGCCTGGCACCGTTCGCTCACGGCGATTCGCCGCAAGCGGTCCTCAGCCTCGGCGATCAGGCGCTGGCCCAGGCCGAAGGGCAGGGCGAGCAGAACTGGGCGTGCCTCGATCAGAGCCTGGTGGCAGACGTCGGTGACGATCACCACGCCTGGCATCGCCTGCTCGATCAGGCGTTGAATCAGCGGCGTTTCGAGCTGTTCTTCCAGCCGGTGGTGGCGGCGCAGGACACGCAACTGGTGCTGCATTACAAGGTGCTGTCGCGCTTGCTCGACGAGCAGGGTCAGACCATTCCCGCCGGGCGCTTCCTGCCCTGGCTGGAGCGCTTCGGCTGGACCGCGCGACTGGACCGGTTGATGCTCGAGCGGGTGCTGGAGCAGATGGCCGGACATGAAGAATCTTTGGCGCTGAACCTGTCCTCGGCGACCCTGGCCGATCCGCAGGCGTTGAACAAAGTGTTCGAGATTCTGCGGGCGCATTCCAACCTCGGAGCACGCCTGACCCTGGAAATCGGCGAGGAACAATTGCCGGAGCAAGCGGTGCTGGAACAGCTGACCCGGCGCCTGCGCGAGCTCGGTTTCTCCCTGAGCCTGCAGCGCTTCGGCGGACGCTTCAGCATGATCGGCAACCTGGCGCGGCTGGGGCTGGCGTACCTGAAGATCGATGGCAGCTACATCCGGGCGATCGATCAGGAAAGCGACAAGCGGCTGTTCATCGAAGCGATCCAGCGTGCGGCGCACAGCATCGATCTGCCGTTGATTGCCGAACGGGTCGAGACGGAAGGGGAATTGTCGGTGATTCGCGAGATGGGGTTGTATGGGGTTCAGGGGCAGCTGTTCGGTGAGCCAAAACCCTGGGGCTGACTGATCTTTCCCACGCTCCGCGTGGGAAAGATCCAACGGATCAGATCAACCCGCCCTCATCCTCATCGATCAACTGGCTCAACCCGCCCAGCGCTTCCCGCGCCTGGGTCCGGTCCATCAGCTTGGCCTGGGCCGCCGGCGGCAGGTCGGTGACGCGGATCACGCCTTTGCTGGTCAGCACCTGAATCAGGTCATCGAGTACCCGGATCATTTCCAGGTCGCTCTGCTTGAGCTGTTTGAGGCTGTTCTCCACGGCTTCGTTGGCGTACCAGGCCTGGATTTCGTGGTGGTCGGCCGGCAGCGTTTCCGTGGCCTCGGCGTAGGCCGCAGCTTCCACGCGAATCAACTGACCCTGCGCATCGCGTTGCACGTAAAACATTGAGCATCCCTCGGAAATGGACCAGCGTCATGCTGTCAGCAGCATAGCCAACTGCGCACGAGTATGCGGTGCGCCGACGCAATCGTCACCGGTTCAAGTGCCGCAAACGTGACGACCGCCCCGGTGGGGCGGTCGTTGTTCACGCATCAGCTGTTGTTGTGGTCGACCTTGATGGTCGGATCGCTGCCGGCAATCAGGTTATGAATGTTGGCACTCGACCAGTTGTTGCCTTCCAGTTTGATCGTCACGTCCGGTGTCGCGGCTGCCGCATCGCCTGAGTTGAACTTGCCGCCCGAGCTGACTTGCAGCGACGACACGCCGTCGACCGTGGTGATCTTCAGGAAGTTGTCGATGGTGCTGCCGGTCTCGCCCTGCAACAGGTCGCGCAGGTCGATGCGGTCGCCTTCGCTGGCCTTGAAGTCCTTGATCACGTCGTTGCCGGTGTCGCCCGCCTTCCAGACGAAGGTGTCCGCACCGGAACCACCGATCAGGATGTCGTTGCCCTGACCGCCGATCAGCGTGTCGTTGCCGGTGCCGCCGAGCAGGATGTCATTGCCCTTGCCGCCGTCGAGCAGGTCGTTGCCGCCCGAGCCGAACAGGATGTCATTGCCCGCGCCGCCCAGCAGCGTGTCGTTGCCGTCGTGGGCACCGGACACATCGAACGCCTGATAGTGCTCGGTGATGTACTGGTGCACGTTGCTGGTGGTGACCTTGCTGACGTCGACCCCGGTTTCCTTGGCCACGAACGCCTGCATCGCCTGATAACCCTCGCCGGCAATGCCGTTGAAGCTCACCAGGTCGCCGAACAGGATGTCGTTGCCGTCGCCACCGCTGACGGTGTCGTTGCCCGGCATCGTCGCTTCGGTGTGACCGATGATCGAGTTGGCCAGGTCCTTCGGATCGATGTTGGTCTGTGGCGTCTTGTCCGAATCGTACGGTTTCAGGTCGTTGAGGCTGACGCCGTTGTTCAGGCCGATCGCTTCGACGTTCGACAGACCGCTCAGCAGTGCGAAGCCGGCGGCGGAGTTGTCGGTGGTGTTCGACGAGGTGCTGTTGCCGCTGCCCGCCAGGCTTGAGATCTCGTAGGTGCCGTCGCCCTGGGCGTGGATGGTGCCCAGGCTGTTCCAGCTCCAGTTGTTGTTCTTGAGCGTCTGCAGCACCACTTCACCGGAGGTGCTGATGCTCAGGTAGTGAGTGCTGTCGATGTAGGTGGCGAAGCTGCTGCCCAGCTTGTAGTTGCTGGTTTTCACCACGTCGTCGAGCTTCACGTTGCCGTACAGCGTCGGGTTGGTCTGCTCGTTGCTCTGGTAATAGGTCGGCTGGCCGTCGGTGATGAAGTACGTGAGGTTCTTCGCCCCGGTGTTGGCCACCGCTTCAGCGCTCTGGAAGAAGTTCGCGGTGGCCTTGAACACGTCCTCGTAGTTGGTGCCGCCGCCGGACGCCATCGAGTCCAGCACGGCCTTGAGCAAGGTCAGTGCGTTCGGGTCGTTGAGGTTCACCGATACGGACTTGTTGACCTGGGTATCGAAGTCCACCAGGAAGATGTTCACCGTCCCCGAGTTGCTGCCGCCCAGGCTCTGCTTGAGGGTGTTGAACACCGACGTCAGCGAGTCCTTGGCGGCGTTGATCGACGAGGCGCTCATGCTGCCCGAGCTGTCGACCATGAACGCGATGTTGTAGTTGGTGCCCGGCACCACGGTCAGGCCGCCGATGTCGGCGACCATGATGTCGTTGCCGTCGGTGCCGGTGACGGTGTCATCGGCCGAGGTGGCGACAATCGAGTTGTAGACCGCCGGCACCACGGTGACCGGGATGGTCGCTGTGGTGCTGGCCGAGCCGCCTACCTGCTCGGTGGAGGTCGAGGTCACGGTCAGGTTGAACTGGCCGTTGTAGTAGGTCGGCGGGGTCACGGTCAGGGTGCCGAGGTTCCAGCCGGTGACGTTGGCGTCGCTGCTGGTGGCGGTCACGGTGAAGCTGTGGCCTGCGCCGTCGCTGAGCACCGAGCCGACCGGCGCACCGCTGATCTTGATGCTCAGGGTTTCCGAGCCGTCGGTGTCGGTTAGCGCGGTGCTGATCGACGACAGTTTCACCGTGGTGCCTTCGGCGCCGGTGTTGAGCTTGTAGCCGTCGTAATAGCCTTCGCCGTTGCTGCCGTGCAGATCGGAGACGGTCACGCCGGCATTCACCAGATCCTGCACGCCGGTGTAGATCGGCACACCGGCACTGCTCAGGTCGATCGGCGTGCTGCCGTTGACCGACAGGTTGACGTCGTAGCTGCCCGGGCCGCTCTGGTTGTGGTGGTAGATGTCCAGGGTGTAGTAGCCGCTGGTGGTCGGGGTGAACGAACCGTTGAGGTTGCCGCCCGCGCCCCACGTCGTGGACGCCACGCTCTTGCCGCCGATGGTCACCAGCAGGCTGTCATCACCGGTGCCGCTGAAGGTGTAGGTCTTGCCGGCTTCCAGATAAATCAGGCCCGAGGTTTTCGACGCAGTGCCGGCGGTTACGCTGCCGTCGGACTGCACGTTGTTCACGGTACCGCTGGTGTTCGGCTTGCCGGCACCGTCGATCACGTTTTTCAGGGTGGTCGAGTTGGCGCCGCTGCCGTCAGTGCCCAGGCCCGACAGACCGGTCCAGACTTCCTTGATCAGCCCGGTGGACTTCACGCTGTTGTCGGCGACCGACAGGGTCGGTGCATCCGCCACCGGCGTGATATCGATCTTGATGGTGCCGGTATTGCCCAGCAACTGGCCGTCGGTTGGCTGGAATTTGATCTGCGCGTAGTCGGCCTGATTGTTACCAACGGCAGTGCCACCGTAACCGTTCACACCCGACTCGTTGGCATCCGGCACGAAGCGCAGCTTGCCGGCGTCGATGTCGGCCTTGCTGAAAGTCTGGTTGTTGGCGACATCTTTCCAGGTCGAACCGTCCAGGTATTGCAGTTTGCCTTCGCCCGGCAGTTGAGTGATTTTTACGCCCAGGCTGCTGGCCGGGCTGTCGACGTCGCTGACGCCGAAGGTCGACCAGCCGAGGATCAGCGGGGTGTCTTCGGTGCCGGTGACGTTGACCGGTGCAGCGACCGGCGCGTCGTTGACCGCCACCACGTTGACCGTGGTGGTCGCGGTATTGGAGTAGTTGCCGCCATCGGTCACGGTCACGGTGATGATCCGTGGCACGGTGCTCGGGTCTTCACTGCTGTTGGTGAAGCTGATGTTCTTGATCGCCTGCATGTAGTCGGCCAGCGTCGCGTTGCCCGACAGGGTCAGGGTGACGGTGCCGTTGGTGCTGTTGGCATTGATGGTGATGCCGTTGACGCTGTTGCCCAGGTTCAGCGCATCGCCGTCCTGACGGTTGGTCAGCACGATGGTGGCGCCGGTCAGCATGGTGCTGTCCGGGTCGGTGATCTTGATGTCGGTGTCGGCAATCGACACGCCTGGACCTGTTGTGCCCTCGGTGAAGGTCACCTTGTAGTCGGCACCCGTTGCACCGCTGGAGTTGTTGGCGTCGAGGTCGATGACCGGTGGCGCATCGTTGTCGATGATCGAGGTGCTGACGCTGCCATTGGTGCTGCTGACCGCCAGGTTTTCGAAGTTGCCACCGGTTGCCGAGTCGATCTTGACCACGAAGTTCTCGGTGCCTTCGGTGATCTTGTCATCGATGGTGGCGACGTTGAACTGCGCACTGCTGGCACCCGCCGGGATCTTCACGGTGTACACGCCGGTGAAGTCCGAACCGTCGGCGGCGGTGCCGCTGTAGACGATTTTCAGGGTCACTTCGGTCTGCGCCGGATGGGTCAGGCTGACGGTGTAGCTGGCGGTCTGGCCTTCGGTTACCGAGGTGCTGCCGGTGATGCTGACAGTGGTGGTGTCGATGGTGTCGGTGACGCTGGTCACGGCTGGCGTGGTGCTGGTGACCAGGTTTTCGAAATTGCCGCCCGTGGCATTGGTGATCGTGGCCTGTACGTTGCCGGCGTCCTTGTAGACGTCGTCAGCTGGCGCAGGAACGGTCACGGTGCCGGTGGTTTTACCGGCGTCGATGGTGATCACGGCGCCGTTCGACAAGGTTACGGTCACTGGCGAGCCAGCGGCGTTGGTCAGGGTCGCGGTGTAGGTGATCGAGCCACCCTCGGCCACTGTGCCGGTCGCGCTGAGGGACAGGTTGGTGGTGTCGATGGTGTCGGTGACGGTGGTGCTGACCGGCGTCTTGTCGGCCACGAGGTTTTCATAGTTGCCGCCAGTCACGTTGGTGATCGAGTTGGTCAGCGGTGTGTGGCCGGTCAACGCGTCGTTCGGCGCGGTGGTGGTCACGGTGCCGGTGGTCTTGCCGACTTCGATGGTGATCGACTGACCGTTGGCCAGATTCACGGTTACTGGCGAGCCCGTCACCGGCGCACCCACGGTAGCGGTGTAGGTGACGGTGCCACCTTCGGCCGCGGTCGTGGTTGCGGTCAGCTTCACGGTGGTGGTGTCGATGGTGTCGGTAACGCTGGTTACGGCTGGCGTGGTGCTGGTCACCAGGTTTTCGAAGTTGCCACCGGTGGCGGATTTGATCGTGGCCTGCACGTTGCCGGCGTCTTTGTAGACGTCATCGGCTGGTGCAGGAACGGTCACGGTGCCAGTGGTTTTACCGGCTTCGATAGTGATGACTGCACCGTTCGACAAGGTCACGGTGACTGGCGAGCCAGCAGCGTTGGTCAGGGTCGCGGTGTAGGTGATCGAGCCACCCTCGGCCACGGTGCCGGTCGCGCTGAGGGACAGGTTGGTGGTGTCGACGGTGTCGGTGACGGTGGTCGAGACCGGCGTCTTGTCGGCCACGAGGTTTTCGTAGTTGCCGCCAGAAACGTTGGTGATCGAGTTGGTCAGCGGTGCCTGGCCGGTCAACGCATCGTTCGGCGCGATGGTGGTCACGGTGCCGGTGGTTTTACCCACTTCGATGGTGATCGACTGACCGTTGGCCAGATTCACGATTACCGGAGAGCCAGTCACCGGTGCGCCCACGGTGGCGGTGTAGGTGACGGTGCCGCCCTCGGCCGCTGTTGCGGTTGCGGTCAGCTTCACGGTGGTGGTGTCGATGGTGTCAGTAACGCTGGTCACTGCTGGCGTGGTGCTGGTCACCAGGTTTTCGAAGTTGCCGCCCGTGGCGTTGGTGATCGTGGCTTGCACATTGCCGGCGTCTTTGTAGACGTCATCGGCTGGCGCAGGAACGGTTACGGTGCCGGTGGTTTTGCCCGCTTCGATGGTGATCACGGCGCCGTTGCTCAAGGTCACGGTCACCGGAGTGCCCGCAGCATTGGTCAGGGTTGCGGTGTAAGTGATCGAACCACCCTCGGCGACCGAGTTGGTGGCGCTCAGGGACAGGTTGGTAGTGTCGACCGTGTCGGTCACGGTGGTGCTGACCGGGGTCTTGTCGGCCACCAGATTCTCGTAGTTACCGCCGCTCACGCCGGTGATCGCGTTGGTCAGTGGTGCATGACCATTCAACACGTCGTTAGGCGCGGTGGTGGTCACGGTGCCGCTGGTCTTGCCGACTTCGATGGTGATCGATTGACCATTCGACAGGGTTACCGTCACTGGCGAGCCAGTCACCGGAGCGCCAACAGTGGCGGTGTAGACAACGTTGCCACCCTCGGCCGCCGTCTCAGTTGCGGTCAGCTTCACGGTAGTGGTGTCGATGGTGTCGGTGACGCTGGTTACCGCTGGCGTGGTGCTGGTGACCAGGTTCTCGAAGTTGCCACCGGTGGCGTTGGTGATCGTGGCCTGTACGTTGCCGGCATCCTTGTAGACGTCATCGGCTGGCGCAGGAACGGTCACGGTGCCGGTGGTTTTGCCGGCTTCGATGGTGATCACGGCGCCGTTGGACAAGGTCACGGTCACTGGCGAGCCAGCGGCGTTGGTCAGGGTCGCGGTGTAGGTGATCGAGCCGCCTTCGGCCACGGTACCGGTCGCGCTGAGCGACAGGTTGGTGGTGTCGACGGTATCGGTGACAGTGGTCGAAACCGGGGTTTTATCAGCCACCAGATTTTCGTAGTTGCCGCCGCTTACGCCGGTGATGGCGTTGGTCAGCGGTGCATGACCGGTCAACACGTCGTTCGGCGCGGTGGTGGTCACGGTGCCGGTGGTTTTGCCGACTTCGATGGTGATCGACTGGCCGTTCGACAGGTTCACGGTCACAGGCGAACCGGTCACCGGTGCACCCACGGTCGCGGTGTAGGTGACGGTGCCGCCCTCGGCCGCTGTCGCGGTTGCGGTCAGCTTCACCGTGGTGGTGTCGATGGTATCGGTGACGCTGGTCACCGCTGGCGTGGTGCTGGTCACCAGGTTTTCGAAGTTGCCGCCAGTCGCGTTGGTGATCGTGGCCTGCACATTGCCTGCGTCTTTGTAGACGTCATCGGCTGGCGCGGCAACGGTCACGGTGCCGGTGGTTTTACCGGCCTCGATGATGATCACGGCGCCATTGCTCAAGGTCACGGTCACCGGGGTGCCCGCAGCGTTGGTCAGGGTCGCGGTGTAGGTGATCGAGCCACCTTCAGCCACGGTGCCAGTCGCGCTCAGCGACAGGTTGGTGGTGTCGACGGTGTCGGTCACGGTCGTGCTGACCGGCGTCTTGTCGGCCACCAGATTTTCGTAGTTGCCGCCCGTCACGCCTGTGATCGCGTTGGTCAGTGGTGCATGACCATTCAACACGTCATTAGGCGCGGTGGTCGTCACGGTGCCGGTGGTTTTACCCACTTCGATGGTGATCGACTGACCGTTGGCCAGATTCACGATTACCGGAGAGCCAGTCACCGGTGCGCCCACGGTGGCGGTGTAAGTGACAGTGCCGCCTTCAGCCGCCGACTCGGTGGCGGTAAGTTTCACCGTGATGGTGTCGATGGTATCGGTGACCTGGGTCACGGCAGGAACAGTGCTCGGGACCAGATTTTCGAAGTTGCCACCGGTGGCATTGGTGATCGTGGCCTGCACGTTGCCGGCGTCCTTGTAGACGTCATCGGCTGGCGCAGGAACGGTCACGGTGCCAGTGGTTTTGCCGGCCTCGATGGTGATCACGGCGCCGTTCGACAGGGTCACGGTCACTGGCGAGCCAGCGGCGTTGGTCAGGGTCGCGGTGTAGATGATCGAACCGCCCTCGGCAACCGAATTGGTGGCGCTGAGGGTCAGGTTGGTGGTGTCGACCGTGTCGGTGACGGTGGTCGAGACCGGCGTTTTGTCAGCCACGAGATTTTCGTAGTTGCCGCCCGTCACGCCGGTGATCGCGTTGGTCAACGGCGCGTGGCCGGTCAGCGCATCGTTCGGTGCGGTGGTAGTGACAGTGCCAGTGGTCTTGCCGACTTCGATGGTGATCGACTGACCGTTGGCCAGGTTTACGGTCACTGGCGAGCCGGTCACAGGCGCGCCCACGGTGGCGGTGTAAGTGACAGTGCCGCCTTCAGCCGCCGACTCGGTCGCGGTCAGTTTGACCGTGGTGGTGTCGATGGTGTCGGTGACATTGGTTACGGCTGGCGTAGTGCTGGTCACCAGGTTTTCGAAGTTGCCACCGGTCGCGGATTTGATTGTCGCCTCCACGGTGCCGGCGTCCTTGTAGACGTCGTCGGCTGGCGCAGGAACGGTCACGGTGCCGGTGGTTTTGCCGGCCTCGATTGTGATCACCGAGCCGTTGGACAAGGTCACGGTCACCGGCGTGCCCGCCGGGTTGGTCAGGGTCGCGGTGTAGACGATCGAACCACCTTCGGCCACGGTCCCGGTCGCGGTCAGCGACAGATTGGTGGTGTCGATGGTGTCGGTGATGGTGGTCGACACCGGAGTCTTGTCGGCGACCAGATTCTCGTAGTTGCCGCCGCTGACGTCGGTAATCGCGTTGGTCAGTGGTGCATGGTCGTTCAGCACATCGTTCGGTGCCGTGGTGGTCACGGTGCCGGTGGTTTTACCCACCTCGATGGTGATTTGCTGACCGTTGGCCAGGGTCACGGTCACAGGCGAACCGGTCACCGGTGCGCCAACAGTCGCGGTGTAAGTGACGGTGCCACCTTCAGCGGCCGTTTCGGAAGCGGTCAGCTTCACGGTCGTCGTGTCGACGGTGTCGGTGACTTCCGTTACGGCTGGAATGGTGCTTGGCACCAGGTTCTCGAAATTGCCACCGGTTGCATCCTTGATGGTGACTTCGACTTTTCCGGCGTCCTTGTAGACGTCATCGGCAGGTGCTGGAACGGTCACCGTGCCGATGGTTTTACCGGCCTCGATGGTGATCACGGCGCCGTTCGACAGGGTCACGGTCAGCGGAGTGCCGGCAGGATTGGTCAGGGTGGCGGTGTAGGTGATCGAGCCACCTTCGGCCACGGTGCCCGTCGCGGTCAGCGACAGATTGGTGGTGTCGACGGTGTCGGTCACGATGGTGCTGACCGGCGTCTTGTCGGCGACGAGGTTTTCGTAGTTGCCACCGCTCACGCCAGTGATCGCGTTGGTCAGTGGCGCATGGTCGTTCAGCACATCGTTCGGTGCAGTGGTGGTCACGGTGCCGGTGGTTTTACCCACCTCGATGGTGATTTGCTGACCGTTGGCCAGGGTCACGGTCACAGGCGAACCGGTCACCGGTGCGCCAACAGTCGCGGTGTAAGTGACGGTGCCACCTTCAGCGGCCGTTTCGGAAGCGGTCAGCTTCACGGTCGTCGTGTCGATGGTGTCGGTGACTTCTGTTACGGCTGGAACGGTGCTCGGAACGAGGTTCTCGAAGTTGCCACCGGTTGCATCCTTGATGGTGACTTCGACTTTGCCGGCGTCCTTGTAAACGTCATCGGCAGGTGCTGGAACGGTCACGGTGCCGATGGTTTTGCCGGCTTCGATAGTGATGACGGCACCGTTCGACAGGGTCACGGTGACCGGCGTGCCGGCCGGGTTGGTCAGGGTCGCGGTGTAGACGATCGAACCGCCCTCGGCCACAGAGCCAGTGGCGCTCAGGGTCAGGTTGGTGGTGTCGACGGTATCAGTGACGGTAGTCGAAACCGGGGTCTTGTCGGCCACGAGGTTTTCGTAATTACCGCCAGACACACCAGTGATCGAATTGGTCAGCGGGGTGTGACCGTTCAGCGCATCGTTCGGCGCAGTGGTGGTCACAGTGCCGGTGGTTTTGCCCACCTCGATGGTGATCGACTGACCATTGGCCAGGGTCACGGTCACAGGCGAACCGGTGACAGGCGCACCGACGGTAGCGGTGTAAGTAACGGTGCCGCCTTCCGCCGCCGACTCGGTCGCGGTCAGTTTCACCGTGGTGGTGTCGATGGTGTCGGTGACGTTGGTCACGGCCGGAACAGTGCTCGGCACCAGGTTCTCGAAACCACCGCCAGTGGCGGTCGAAATGGTTGCCTCGACTTTGCCGGCGTCTTTGTAGACGTCGTCTTTCGGCGCGTCGACGGTCACGGTGCCAGTGGTTTTGCCGGCCTCGATGGTGATGACGGCACCGTTCGACAGGGTCACGGTCACCGGCGTACCCGCCGGGTTGGTCAGGGTCGCTGTGTAGGTGATCGAACCACCCTCGGCCACCGAATCGGTGGCCGTCAGGTTCAGGTTGGTGGTGTCGACAGTGTCCGACACCGAGGTATTTGCCGGTTTGCTGTCGACCGCCAGGTTTTCGTAGTTGCCGCCGGTGGCCTTGTCGATGGTCACGCTCAGCGAGCTGCCGCCCGCCAGCGGGCTGTTCGGCGCGACGAAGTTCACGGTGCCGGTGGTTTCGCCGACGGCGATGGTGATGGTCTGGCCGTTGGACAGGGTCACGACGACCGGCGAGCCGGTTACTGGCGCGGTCACGGTTGCGGTGTAGACCACGGTTTCGCCTTCGGCGACGTTGGCGGTGGCGGTCAGCGACACGGTGGACGTGTCGATGGTGTCATTGACGGTGGTGACCGCCGGGGCGGTGCTGGTGACCAGGTTTTCGAAGTTGCCACCGGTGGTGGTCGAAATGGTCGTCTCGACTTTGCCGGCGTCTTTGTAGACGTCGTCTTTCGGCGCATCGACGGTCACGGTGCCGGTGGTTTTACCGGCCTCGATGGTGATGACGGCGCCGTTGCTCAAGGTCACAGTGACCGGAGTGCCGGCGGCGTTGGTCAGGGTCGCGGTGTAGGTGATCTGGCCACCTTCGTTGACTGCCGGCGTGGCGCTCAGGGTCAGGTTGGTGGTGTCGACGGTGTCGGTCACGGTGGTGCTGACCGGCGTCTTGTCGGCCACGAGGTTTTCGTAATTACCGCCAGACACGTCAGTGATCGAATTGGTCAGCGGGGTGTGACCGTTCAGCGCGTCGTTCGGTGCGGTGGTGGTCACGGTGCCGGTGGTCTTGCCGACTTCGATGGTGATCGACTGACCATTGGCCAGGGTCACGGTCACAGGCGAACCGGTTACCGGGGCACCAACGGTCGCGGTGTAGGTGACGGTGCCGCCTTCAGCAGCTGATTCGGTCGCGGTCAGTTTGACGGTCGAGGTGTCGATGGTGTCGGTGACTTCTGTGACGGCTGGAGCGGTGCTTGGCACCAGGTTCTCGAAGTTGCCGCCAGTTGCATCCTTGATGGTGACTTCGACTTTGCCGGCGTCTTTGTAGACGTCATCTTTCGGTGCATCGACGGTCACGGTGCCGGTGGTTTTGCCGGCCTCGATGGTGATGACGGCGCCGTTGCTCAGCGTCACGGTCACCGGGGTGCCGGCCGGGTTGGTCAGGGTCGCGGTGTAAACGATCGAGCCGCCCTCGGCCACCGAGTCAGTGGCGCTCAGAGTCAGGTTGGTGGTGTCGACGGTGTCGGTGACGGTAGTCGAAACCGGGGTCTTGTCGGCGACCAGATTCTCGTAGTTACCGCCAGTTACGTTGGTGATCGCGTTGGTCAGCGGCGCATGACCATTCAACACGTCGTTCGGTGCGGTGGTGGTGACGGTGCCGGTGGTCTTGCCGACTTCGATGGTAATCGACTGACCGTTGGCCAAGGTCACGGTCACAGGCGAACCGGTTACCGGGGCACCAACGGTCGCGGTGTAGCTAACGGTTCCGCCTTCAACTGCCGACTCGGTCGCGGTCAGTTTGACCGTGGTGGTATCGATGGTGTCGGTGACTTCAGTGACAGCCGGAACAGTGCTTGGCACCAGATTCTCGAAGTTGCCACCGGTGGCAGTCGAAATGGTCGCTTCGACTTTGCCGGCATCTTTGTAGACGTCGTCTTTCGGCGCATCGACGGTCACGGTGCCGGTGGTTTTACCGGCCTCGATGGTGATGACGGCACCGTTGCTCAACGTCACGGTCACCGGGGTGCCGGCAGGGTTGGTCAGGGTGGCGGTGTAGACGATCGAACCGCCTTCGGCCACAGAATCGCTAGCGCTCAGAGTCAGGTTGGTGGTGTCGACAGTGTCGGTGACGGTGGTGCTGACCGGAGTCTTGTCGGCCACCAAATTTTCGTAGTTACCGCCGCTCACACCGGTGATCGCGTTGGTCAGCGGAGTGTGACCGTTCAACGCGTCGTTCGGCGCAGTGGTGGTGATGGTGCCGGTGGTTTTACCGACTTCGATGGTGATCGACTGACCATTGGCCAGGGTCACGGTCACAGGCGAACCCGTCACCGGAGCGCCGACGGTAGCGGTATAAGTGACAGTGCCACCTTCCGCCGCCGACTCGGTCGCAGTGAGCTTCACCGTAGTGGTGTCGATGGTGTCGGTGACTTCGGTCACGGCCGGAACGGTGCTTGGCACCAGATTCTCGAAGTTGCCGCCAGTTGCATCCTTGATGGTCACCTCGACCTTGCCGGCGTCTTTGTAGACGTCGTCTTTCGGCGCATCGACGGTCACGGTGCCGGTGGTTTTACCGGCCTCGATGGTGATGACGGCGCCGTTGCTCAAGGTCACGGTCACCGGAGTGCCGGCGGCGTTGGTCAGGGTCGCGGTGTAGGTGATTGAGCCACCTTCGGCCACGCTGTCGGTCGCGGTCAGTGTCAGGTCGGTGGTGTCGACGGTGTCGGTTACCGTGGTGCTGACCGGGGTTTTGTCGGCGACGAGATTTTCGTAGTTACCACCGGTCACGCCAGTGATCGAGTTGCTCAGCGGCGTATGACCGTTGAGTGCATCGTTCGGCGCGGTGGTGGTGATGGTGCCGGTGGTCTTGCCGACTTCGATGGTGATGGTCTGACCGTTGGCCAGGGTCACGGTGACCGGCGAGCCAGTCACCGGAGCGCCAACGGTGGCGGTGTAAGTGACGGTGCCGCCCTCAGCCACCGACGTATCGGCGCTCAGTTTCACGGTCGATGTGTCGATGGTGTCGGTGACGTTGGTCACGGCTGGAACAGTGCTCGGCACCAGGTTCTCGAAGTTGCCGCCAGTTGCATCCTTGATGGTCACTTCGACCTTGCCGGCGTCTTTGTAGACGTCATCGGCTGGTGCCGGAACGGTCACGGTGCCGG
>NZ_JARVSR010000028.1:0-19739 GCF_030209075.1 Pseudomonas sp. lyk4-R2A-10
TGGCCCGCGAAGATGTGCCGGGGGACAAGCGTCTGGTCGCCTATTACACCGGCGCCCGGCTGGAAATCGACGTGTTGCGCGGTCACCTGCTGGAGCACCTGCCGGACTACATGGTGCCGGCGGTATTTGTGCATCTGGATGCTCTGCCGCTCAGTCCGAACGGCAAGCTCGACCGCAAAGCCCTGCCGGCACCGGATCAAGCCTCGCTCATCACCCGCGAATACGAAGCCCCGGTCGGCGAGGTGGAAATCCTCCTCGCCGGACTCTGGGCCGAACTGCTCAACGTGGAGCGAGTAGGGCGCCACGACAACTTCTTCGAGTTGGGCGGGCACTCGCTGATGGCTGTCAATCTGGTGGCGCGGATGCGCCATGTCGGTCTGGCCGCCGATGTGCGCGTGCTGTTCAGTCAACCGACGCTTGCTGCACTGGCTGCCGCGGTCGGCGATGAGACAGAGACCGAAGTCCCGGCCAACCGTATCGCGCCGGACTGCAAACACATCACTCCGGACATGCTGCCCCTGGTTGCGCTGGATCAGCCCGCCATCGACCGCATCGTCGCCAGCATTCCCGGCGGTGCGGCCAATGTGCAGGACATTTATCCGTTGGCACCGTTGCAGGCCGGCATTCTGTTCCATCACTTGTCGGCGCCACAGGGCGATCCGTATGTGTTGCAGGCGCAGTTCGCCTTTGCCGATGAGTCACGTCTGCGGGTGTTCGCCGAGGCCTTGCAGGCCGTGATCGAGCGCCATGACATTTTGCGTACGTCGCTGTTCTGGGACGGTCTGCAAGAGCCGGTGCAAGTGGTCTGGCGTCAGGCATCGCTGGTGTGTGAAACGGTCGAACTGGACGCCGCTGAAGTGGATGCGCTGAGCCAGTTGCGCAACCGCTTCGATGCCCGGCAATACCGCATGGCCGTCACGCAGGCGCCACTGATGCGCGTGGTGCACGGCTGGGATGCGGTCAATCGGCGCGTGGTGGCGCTGTTGCTGTTCCATCACCTGGTCATGGATCACATTGCGCTGGAAGTGTTGCGCCACGAGATGCAGGCGGTCCTGCTCGGCCAGGTGCGACAACTGGCCGAACCGGTGCCTTATCGCACCTATGTCGCTCGTACTCGCTCGGGGCTGAGCGAAGAGGAACATGAGACGTTCTTCCGTGACATGCTTGGCGACATTGACGAACCGACCCTGCCGTATGGCCAGGGCTCTGTTGCGGAGAGCGGCAACGGGCATGCGCAACGGTTGCTGGACACCGCGTTGAGCCAGCGGGTCAGGGCCAGGGCCAGGCGTCTGGGCGTCAGTGCCGCGAGCTTGATGCACCTGGCCTGGGCCAACGTGCTGGGGCAACTGTCGGGGCGTGAAAACGTGGTGTTCGGCACGGTGTTGCTCGGCCGGTTGCATGGCGGTGAAGGGGCCGAACGGGCGCTGGGGGTGTTCATCAATACCTTGCCGCTGCGCATCGATCTGGGCGGGCAATCGGTGAGGGAGGCCGTGCTGGCGACCCATCAGCGCTTGAACCGCTTGCTGCATCACGAACACGCGCCGCTGGCATTGGTGCAGCGTTGCAGCGCCATGGCGCCGGGGGCGTCACTGTTCAATGCGTTGTTCAATTACCGCCACAGTGGTGCCGGAGGCACGCCGTCCGCTGAGGTCGTGGCGGCATGGCAGGGCATGCAGTTGCTCGATGCCGAAGAGCGCAGCAACTACCGCCTGAGCCTGAGCGTCGATGACCTGGGCGAAGACTTCAGCCTGACCGCGTTAACCACGTCCGGGATCGATGCCGGGCGGATCTGCGACTACATGGATCTTGCGGTCGGCAGCTTGTTACAGGCATTGGAGCGGACGCCGCAACTGGGCATCGATCAGTTGTCGATCCTGCCGCGGGATGAGCGGCGGCAATTGCTCGTCGATTTCAACGCCACTCAACGGGATTACCCGGCGACGTTGACGGTTCATCGTCTGTTCGAACAGCAGGTGACGAAGCATCCGCAAGCGGTGTCAGCGGTGCATGGTGCGCAATCGCTGAGTTACTTTGAGTTGAATGAGCGGGCCAATCGTCTGGCCCATCACTTGATCGGCCAAGGTGTTCAACCGGGCGATCATGTGGCGATTCTTCTGCCGCGTTCGCTGGATCTGCTGATCGCGCAACTGGCCATCGGAAAATGTGCGGCGGCTTACGTGCCGCTGGACATCAACGCCCCGGCCGAGCGTCAGGCGTTCATGGTCGAGGACTGTGGGGCGAAAGCGCTGCTGACCTTCAGCACTGAGACGGTTGATTACGCCGTGCGCCGGATCGACCTCGATGCGCTGAAACTCGATGCGCAACCGCCGCACAATCCGGACCTGCCGCAGTCTTCGGAATCCGTGGCCTACATCATGTACACCTCCGGTTCCACCGGCACGCCGAAAGGGGTGATGGTGCCGCACCGGGCCATCGGGCGACTGGTGATCAACAACGGCTACGCCGATTTCAATCCGCAGGATCGTGTGGCGTTCGCCTCCAACCCGGCATTTGACGCCAGCACCATGGACGTATGGGGGCCGCTGCTCAACGGTGGGCGAGTAGTGGTGATCGATCACGCGACCTTGCTTGATCCGCAAGCCTTCGGACGTGAACTGGCGAACACCGGCGCCACGATCCTGTTCGTCACCACCGCGCTGTTCAACCAGTACGTTCAACTGATCCCCGAGGCACTGAAAGGCCTGCGCATTGTGCTCTGCGGCGGTGAACGCGCCGACCCGGCGGCCTTCCGCCGTTTGCTCGCCGAGGCATCGGACCTGCGCATCATCCACTGCTATGGCCCAACCGAAACCACCACCTACGCCACGACGTTTGAAGTGCGCGAAGTGTCGGAAACCGCCGAAAGCGTGCCGATTGGCGGGCCGATCTCCAACACCCAGGTCTATGTGCTCGACGCCCGTCAGCAACCGGTGCCGATGGGCGTGATCGGCGAGTTGTACATCGGCGGCCAGGGCGTAGCGCTGGGCTATCTGAATCGCCCGGACCTGACCGCCGAAAAATTCCTGCAAGACCCGTTCGGCGATCAACCGGGAGCGCTCCTGTACCGCACCGGCGACCTCGCACGCTGGCTGGCACCGGGTCAGCTGGAGTGCATCGGTCGTAACGACGATCAGGTGAAGATTCGCGGCTTCCGCATCGAACTGGGGGAAATCGAAAATCGCCTGCTGAACTGCGACGGTGTGAAGGAAGCCATCGTGCTGGCGCGGCAGGACGGCCAGGAACCATTGCGCCTCGTAGCCTATTTCACTGCCGAAGAGGGCGTCGACAGCGCCAGTTTGCGGGGGCAACTGCAAGCACGCCTGCCGGAATACATGGTGCCCTCGGCCTGGGTGCAACTCGACGTGTTGCCGCTGAACAACAACGGCAAGGTCGACCGCAAAGTCTTGCCGGTACCGGCGCAGGACGCACTGCTCAGCCGCGTCTATGAGGCTCCGGCCAATCCGCTGGAGGAAACCCTGGCGCAGCTGTGGGCCGAGGTGTTGCAGGTCGAACAGGTTGGTCGTCACGACAATTTCTTCGAACTGGGCGGGCACTCGCTGCTGGCGATTCGTCTGGTCAACCTGATGCAGCAGAGCGGGCTGGAAGTGACGCTGGCCGAGCTGTTCCAGCATGCCAGCATCGAGTCGCTCGGCACGGTGCTCAGCCAGCGCACAGGCGCAGAGCAACAGAACGATGGGCTGGTCGTGGTGCGTGCCGGTGGCACCGGCGCACCGTTGTTCCTGGTCCATGAGTTCAGCGGACTGGACGCCTACTTCCCGGCGCTGGGTTTGCACATCGACGGTGATTTCCCGGTCTACGGTCTACCGGGTATTCCGTTCGGCAAGGCACCGCTGCGCACCATGGAATGCCTCGCCGCACGCATGGTGGATATCATCCGGTCGGTGCAGCCGCAAGGGCCTTATCGCCTGGCCGGCTGGTCGTTCGGCGGGGTATTGGCCTATGAAGTGGCGATGCAGTTGCTCGGCATGGATGAGACGGTGGCGTTCGTGGGTCTGATCGACAGTTTCGTGCCGCGCCTGACCGATCAGGGCAAGGCGCGCTGGAGCGACGAGCACGCGCACAAGCGCCAGTTGCTGCAGCATTGCACGATGTACTGGGCCACCTGCGGCGAGGCGGGGCAAACCGCGCTGGCGCATCTGGCGCTGTTGCAGACCGAGCTGGAACAGATCGACTTCCAGCCGCTGTTGAGCCGTTGCCGGGAAGAGCAACTGCTGCATCCGGATATGGCGGCCGCCGCGCCGCAAGACCTCTGGCACTACCTTGATCGTGAGGTCGCCCACGGTCATGCGCTGGCGCATTACCGGATCAATCCATTGGGCTTGCCGCTGCACCTGTTCCGGGCGCAGGAGCATCCGACGGAGCTGTCTCGTCGTCACCCGACCCTGGGTTGGTCGGATGAAGTTCCGGCCACGCTCCTGCATTGCATCGACGTGCCGGGCGATCACCAGAGCATGATGCAGGCGCCGCATGTGCACGTGCTCGGTCAGGCACTCAGTCAGGCATTGCAGGCTTCGACTGCCATCGAATCCCGAGCCTATCAGCCGTTGCTGACAATCCAGACCGGTCACGCCGGGCATGCGCCGATTTTCTGTGTGCCGGGGGCTGGCGACAGTGTTACCGGGTTCATCCATCTGACCGAAGCGCTGGGGCCGGAGTGGCCGATTTACGGGCTGCAACCCCGAGGCCTCGACGGCGCGACGGTGCCGCACAGCCGGGTCGAAAGCGCCGCCACGTTCTACCTGCGGGCACTTGAGCAGTTGTATCCGCAAGGACCGGTGCATCTGATCGGGCATTCGTTCGGTGGCTGGGTGGCTTACGCCATGGCGGCGCAGTTGCAGGCGGCGGGGCGCGAGGTGGCGTCCCTGACCCTGATCGACAGTGAATCGCCAGGCGGCAACAGCGTGGTGGGCAAGCCGTACACCACGACGGCGGCGTCGTTACGCCTGATCGAGTCGCTGCAACTGTCCAGCGGCAAGTCTCTGGGCATCGATGCGCTGTCCTTCGCCGAAGCCGACGACAGCACGCAAATGCGCCTGCTGCACGAGGGGATGGTGCGCGCGGGTGTGCTGTCCGAACGTGCATCAGCCGATGCGATGCACGGCCCGGTGCGCACCTTCGCCACCGCGCTGCGCACGGTTTATCGACCGGCTCTGGCCTACACCGGGCCGGTGCGTCTGGCGCTGGTGGATGACCCGACGCTGGACGCATCGGGCAATCAGCGCGAGCAGGCGGCGATGCTCGAAGGCTGGCAGCGCGAGGCCAGGGATCTGGCGGTGTGGTACGGCCCCGGCAACCACTTCACGATTCTCAAGGCGCCCAACGTCTTCAGTCTTGCGGCGTGGTGGCATGACGGGTTGACGGTGGCGGCGGGTCAAGTGTTGTCCTGATTGAAGTTTTTATCCTGGAACCCGGCCGCTGGCCGGGCTCAACCCTGAACGGAATTGTGGTCATTTATGGAACAGTCGAAGTTGCGCAAAGTCGGTCTGGGAGTCGCGTTGACGCTGGTGGCCGGGTTGGTGTTCTACACGGTGCAGGCGCCGGCCGAAGCACCGCAATACCTGACCGCCACGGTCGAACGTGGCGACATTGAAAACGCGGTGCTCGCCACCGGTTTGCTGGAGGGCATCAAGCAGGTGGACGTCGGTGCCCAGGTCTCGGGGCAGTTGAAGTCGCTCAAGGTCAAGGTTGGCGACAAGGTCAAGAAGGGTCAGTGGCTGGCGGAAATCGACCCGCTGGTGCTGCAGAACACGCTGCGCCAGGCTCAGGTCGATGAGGAAAACCTGCAAGCCCAGCGACGGGCGACTCAGGCTCAGTTACGCCAGACCAAGGCGATTTACGAGCGCTATCAGAATCTGCAGGAGGACGCCTCGATCTCGCGGCAGGATTTCGAAACCGCGCAATCGAACTATGAAGTGCAGCAGGCCAACCTGATGTCGCTGGATGCACAGATCAAGAGTGCGCACATCCAGATCGACACGGCCAAGGTCAATCTGGCCTACACGCGGATCGTCGCGCCCATCGATGGCGACGTGGTGGGCATCGTCACCCAGGAAGGCCAGACCGTGATTGCCAGCCAACTGGCGCCGGTTCTGCTGAAACTGGCGGATCTGGACACCATGACCGTCAAGGCTCAGGTGTCGGAGGCCGACGTCATTCATATCGCACCGGGGCAAGAGGTGTATTTCACCATTCTGGGCGAGGACAAGCGTTATTACGGCAAGCTGCGCGGCACCGACCCTGCGCCGCAGAACTTCCTTGAAGCGCCGCCAGCCGGGACACCGAAGCAGAACACGGCGGTGTTCTACAACGCGCTGTTCGACGTGCCCAATCCTGATCACCGCTTGCGCATCTCCATGACGGCCCAGGTGCGGGTGGTGCTCGACACCGCCAAATCGGTGCTGACGATTCCGGTAGCGGCGCTGGGCCCGCGCAACAACGATGGCAGTTTCCCGGTGCGAGTGCTGGATGCCAAAGGCCAGGCGCAGTCGCGCAATGTCCAGACCGGGATCAACAACAACGTCAAGGTGCAGGTCAACGACGGCCTGGCCGAAGGCGACCGGGTGGTGATCGGTGATCCGGTGACGAAAGTGGCAGGGGCATGAGCATGAGCGAACCTCTGCTGCAACTGACCGGCATCAGCCGCAGTTTCACTGCCGGCGACCGTGAATTTCTGGCGCTGAAGAATATCGACCTGACGATCCATGCCGGGGAAATGGTCGCGATCATCGGCGCCTCGGGCTCCGGCAAATCGACCCTGATGAACATCCTCGGCTGCCTCGATTACGCCACCGCCGGCAGCTACAGGATCAACGGTCGGGAAACCCGTGATCTGGACAATCAGGCGCTGGCGGAACTGCGTCGCGACTATTTCGGCTTTATCTTTCAGCGCTACCACTTGCTGCCGCACTTGAGCGCGGTGCACAACGTCGAGATGCCGGCGATCTACGCCGGCACGCCGGAACCGCAGCGTCATGCCCGGGCCCGTGAATTGTTGGCGCGCCTTGGGCTGGAAGGGCACCTGACGCACCGCCCGAGCCAGCTATCGGGCGGTCAGCAGCAGCGGGTCAGTATCGCCCGTGCGCTGATGAACGGCGGGGAAGTGATCCTCGCGGATGAGCCCACCGGCGCCCTCGATACCACCAGCGGCAAGGAGGTGATGCGCATCCTGCTGGAGCTGCACGCGGCCGGGCACACGGTGATTCTGGTGACTCACGACCCCAAGGTCGCGGCCAACGCCGAGCGCATCATCGAAGTCAGCGACGGCGAAATCCTCAGCGACCGCCGCAACGAGCGCGACACCGCGGCATTTAGCAATGAGGACGCGGTGCCCAAATCCACGGCAGCGCGGCGTCTGGTGGCCAGCCTCGGGTTGTTCAAGGAAGCCTTCAACATGGCCTGGGTCGCGCTGATTTCCCATCGAATGCGTACCTTGCTGACCATGCTCGGGATCGTCATCGGCATCACTTCGGTGGTGTCGATCTCGGCCATCGGCGAAGGGGCCAAGCGCTATGTGCTGAAGGACATCCAGGCCATCGGCAGCAACACCATCGATATCTACTCCGGCACCAGTTTCGGCGACAGCCGCTCTGCGGCCATCGAAACCCTGGTGCCGGCGGATGTGACGGCGCTCAACCAGCTGTACTACGTCGACAGCGCCACGCCGGTGGTCGGGCGCAATCTGTTGCTGCGCTATCGCAACATCGACCTCGATGCCCAGGTCAACGGGGTCAGCGATCTTTACTTTCAGGTGCGCGGAATCAAGATGGAGTCGGGCATTGCATTCAGCGAAAGTGATGCCCGACGCCAGGCGCAGGTGGTGGTGATCGATCACAACACCCGCCATCGGTTGTTCGGCGAGGGCGTCGATCCGTTGGGGCAGGTGATCCTGATCGGCAATCTGCCGTGCACCGTGATCGGTGTGGCGGCGGAGAACAAGAACATCTTCTCCTCAAGCAAGTCTTTGAATGTCTGGGTGCCTTATGAAACCGCGGCCGGGCGGCTGTTGGGCCAGCGTTATCTGGACAGCATCAGTGTGCGGATCAAAGACGGCCAGCCGAGCAAAGTGGTGGAAGACAACGTCAACAAACTGATGCTGCAGCGTCACGGCACCAAGGATTTCTTTACCAACAACCTCGACAGCGTGATGCAGACCGTGCAGAAAACCAGCCGCTCGCTGGCACTGTTGTTATCGCTGATTGCGGTGATTTCGCTGGTGGTCGGGGGCATCGGGGTGATGAACATCATGCTGGTGTCGGTCACCGAGCGTACTCGTGAAATCGGTATTCGCATGGCGGTGGGGGCGCGACAGTCGGACATCCGTCAGCAGTTTCTGGTGGAGGCGGTGATGGTCTGTCTGCTCGGTGGGGCCATCGGTATTTCGCTGAGTTACGCCATCGGCCATTTGTTCTCGTTGTTCATCAAGGAGTGGGAAATGGTGTTCTCGCTGACCTCGGTGCTCACGGCGGTGATCTGCTCGACGCTGATCGGCATCGTGTTCGGCTTTGTGCCGGCACGCAATGCGTCGCGGCTCGACCCGATCGAGGCGTTGGCGCGGGACTGACCGGCGGGCATGAAAAAACCGCCGTTCCTGGCAGGATGGCGGTTTCCTTACAGGCGTGCGAACGATCAGGCCGCGTTGGACGGGTCGCAGGCGGCCGGGCAGTCTTCAGGTGAATACATCCAGCGCATCAGCGAATGGCGACCGCTGATCCCCAGTTTGATGGCGGCACGCTTGAGGTAGCTCTCGACGGTGTTGACCTTCAGTTGCAGTCGCTCGGCCAGTTCAGGCGCGGTGCGGCCGGCAAGCAGGCCGACGCACACTTCCATCTCACGGTTCGACAGGCTCAGGCCCAGTTGCTGCACGCGCTCGCAAAAGCGCAATCGCAGGGTTTCCAAGCCTTGCAGCGAGGCTTCGGTCGCCGCGGCTTGCGCCTCGGGATCCGCATTCGCCGGTTGCAGCGCGTGGATGTGCTTTTCCACCATCGGCAGCAACACCGGGGAGATGTCCTGCAACAGGCTGCGCTCCCGGGCGGAAAATCGCTTCGACGGCCCGCAGCGGTACACGGAAATCACATAACTGTAACCGTCCTTGCGCCGGGTCAGGTGCAGCTGCGACGCATCGGTGACCGTGGAGGGTTCGGGGGCGGGCACGTCACTGTTGCCGGGATCGGTGCTCAGTTCGGAATACACCGTCTCGGCCGTCAGCGTCGCCTCTTTGGGGCATTCAGGCTCGCTGCGCGGTTGCGCACGTCCGACCGGCTCCACGCGCATCTGCCGGATATGTGTGGCATCCACGGCCAGTTGGGTGAGAATCAGGTCATGCAGCATCCGCGGAAAATGCCGGCTGCCGGTACTGGCAATGACCTTGCCGATGTGAGGGAACAGATGTGAGTTCATGTGTTTCATCCATGAGTAGCAATGGGGGAATTGCGCTTTCCCGATTCTCCGGCTGATGTCCTTGGCCGGCGACAACAAAACGGGAAATTGGATCCTATCCTAGTACAACGTTTGAGCGACGGTTTAATGAAGGGGCTATTAGCTCATAACCAGCCTGAGTGGCGTGGCGCGAAGGGTGCTGCCTGTATCGCGGTAATTAGTTCGTAGGTCTTCGAAGTGATCAATGAAATGTCCTACAGAGACTTTAAGAGGAATCCTACTTATGACAGCTATTTATAGGCGTAAAAAAGCCCGTTTCAGCCGAAACTGAAACGGGCTTCTTCCCGTATCAACGACCGGTTACTTCAGGTCGTTGAAATGGTCTCGCAGGAATTCGTAAAAGCGGAACGCTTGAAACGATCTCCATACGAGGCTCAGCGTACGCAGCAACAGCTTCATACGTTTTGGCCTCCAGGTCGGGGGCCAAACCTCCAGCGCACTTACCGGATCATGTTTGCCTTCGGACAAGCACGTCAGTGTTATCCATGAGGCGGCCGGTTGTGATCCCTCCGAGCCATCATTCCGGCACGGGTGCAAAACCGTGTCGAAGGGCATGAAACCGTTATGGTTCCAGCCAAGCCTCACAGATACACTGTCGAGTGAGCTCGGGCATATTAACCGGTCTCATGGCGTGATTTTGAGGTTCCTGGAAAAAGACTCTGTGTGTTTTGTAATTCGTTATTTCTGCCAGCATGATCTGGTGTGTTAAAGGGCCTGCAGGTCTGCCTTTGTATGAGCAGATCATCGTTAAATACACGCAAAATAACGTTGCAACGAAAACCAAAGATTAATAGTATTCCCGCACGTCAGTGTTGTCCGTGAGCCATCAAGCCCCAGCCGCAAACTGAGGTTTGTCGAAAAAACCGCCCCGCAAAGGCGGTTTTTTTTCGCCCATCGTTTGGCCCTCGACAGCGATCCTACGCCTCGGTAACCGAAGGCAACGCGGCATCCACCAACTCGATCCAGTGCCGGACCGGCGTGCGCCCCGCACCGTCGAGGTGTGTCTGACAGCCGATATTGGCGGTGACGATGACGTCCGGATGGCCGCTTTCCAGGGCATTGAGTTTTTGTTCGCGCAACTGCCGGGCCAGTGTTGGCTGGGTCAGCGAGTAGGTGCCCGCCGAGCCACAGCACAGATGTGCGTCCGGCACAGACGTGAGGCTAAAGCCCAGTCGAGTCAGCACCGACTCCACCGCGCCGCCAAGTTTCTGCGCGTGCTGCAGGGTGCAGGGGCAGTGAAAGGCCAGGCGCTGAACAGCGTGGATGCCGAGGGATTCAAGCGGTTCGTCTCTTAGCACTTCCACCAGATCCCGGGCGAGCGTGGTGACACGTCTTGCCTTCTCGGCGTAGACCGGATCAGCGCCGAGCAAATGCCCGTAATCCTTGATGAACGCACCGCAACCGCTGGCGGTCTGCACGATCGCTTCGGCACCCTGTTCGATGGCCGGCCACCACGCATCAATATTGTGACGGGCGCGGTCAAGGCCGGAGGCCTGGGCGTCGAGGTGATAATCCACCGCGCCACAACAACCAGCCTCGCGGGCCGGGATCACGCTGATGCCCAGACGATCCAGCACCCGTGCCGCTGCTGCATTGGTGTTGGGTGACAAACCCGGCTGCACGCAACCCTCCAGCATCAGCACGTGCCGTGCATGGCGGATGACGGGACGTGATGCGGGCATCACCGCGTCGCGTGGCAGTTTGTCTTGCAGGGCATCGGGCAGTAGCGCCTGGAACATCTGACCGCCAATGACCAACCCTTTGAACAATCGTGGATTGGGCACGATGATTCGCAACCCTTCACGCAATAGTCGTTGCCCGAGCGGGCGCGGGACGGCGGCGTCGACCACTGCCCGACCGATGTCGAGCAGGTTGTGATAATCCACGCCGGAAGGGCAGGTGGTTTCACAGTTACGGCACGACAGGCAGCGATCCAGGTGTTGCTGGGTTTTCGCCGTGACTTTGTTGCCTTCAAGCACCTGTTTGATCAAATAGATGCGTCCCCGCGGGCCGTCCAGTTCATCGCCGAGCAATTGATAAGTCGGGCAGGTCGCGTTGCAGAATCCGCAATGAACGCACGTGCGCAGGATGCTTTCGGCCTCTTCGGCGCGGGGCAGTTGTCGGGCTTGCGGGCTAAGGGTGGTCTGCATGGCTCAAAGCTCCGCGTACAGTCGCCCGGGGTTGAAAATGCCCCGGGGGTCGAGTTGTCGTTTGAGTTGGCGGTGATAGTGCAGCAGGGCGGGCGCCAGAGGATGGAATGGTTCATTGATCAGACCGTGGCTGTAGCAGGTCGCATGCCCGCCGACTTCGCCGACCACTTTGCGAATGACCGTCGCTTCGGCTGTCGATTTGAGCCAGCGTTGCGCGCCGCCCCAGTCAAGCCACTGCTCGCCGGGCAGGTTCAGCAGCGGTGTGTTGAGTGGCACGGACAGGCGCCAGAGCGGTTGGTCTTCATCGAAGAAGCCCAGGCGTTGTTCGTTGAGGTCGGCCCAGAACGAACTGTCGATCAACTCGCCGCCAAGGCGATCATGGGCGGCCGCCACTGAACCTTCGCCACCCTCCAGACGCAAGCGCAATTGCTGGCCATCGTGACACGCGGCGCTGATCGGCAACGGTTGCTGGCCCCATTCGGCCAAGCGCTGCAGGGCTTGTTCGCTGGTCATTTCGAGGCTGAGGCTCAGGCACGCGCGCGGTTTGGGCAGCACCTTGAGCGAGACTTCGGTGATGACTCCCAGCGAGCCGTAACTGCCGGTCATCAGGCGCGACAAGTCGTAGCCGGCGACGTTCTTCATGACCTCGCCGCCGAAGCGCAGATGCTTGCCATGACCCGTGATGATCCGCGTGCCCAACACGAAATCGCGCACCGATCCTGACCACGGCCGCCGCGGCCCGGACAGGCCCGTGGCGATCATGCCGCCGACCGTGGCGTCGTCAGCGAAGGCGGGTGGTTCGCACGCCAGCATCTGTTGCGAGGCGTCCAGTACGGCCAGCAATTCTGCCCGCGGGGTACCGCAGCGTGCGGTGATCACCAGTTCGGTCGGGTCGTAGCTGACGATGCCGCGATGGGCGCGGGTGTCGAGAATCTCGCCACCGACGATGCGTCCGAGAAACGCCTTGCTGTTGGCGCCCTGGATGCACAGTGGCGTAGCGTTTTCCAGTGCTCGGTTGACCTGTTCGAGCAGCGCGGCGCTGTCATCGAAATCCTTGGTATCGCCCATCAGAACCGCTCCAGTTCGGGGAAGGGCAATTGCCCATGGTGTACGTGCAGGGCACCGAATTCGGCGCAGCGATGCAGGGTCGGAATGTTTTTGCCGGGATTGAGCAGGCCTCCGGGGTCGAAGGCTGCTTTCACGGCGTGGAACAGGTTCAGCTCATCACGGTTGAACTGCGCGCACATCTGGTTGATTTTTTCCCGGCCCACGCCGTGTTCGCCGGTGATGCTGCCGCCGACCTTCACGCACAGTTCGAGGATCTTGCCACCCAGCGCTTCGGCACGTTCGAGTTCGCCGGGCTGATTGGCGTCGAACAGAATCAGTGGATGCATGTTGCCATCGCCGGCATGGAAGACGTTGGCAACCCGCAAGCCATATTCAGCTGAAAGCTGAGCAATCGCATGCAGTACGCCGGGTAGCTCGCGGCGCGGGATGGTGCCGTCCATGCAGTAATAGTCCGGCGACAATCGTCCTACGGCGGGGAAGGCATTCTTGCGTCCGGCCCAGAATCGCGCGCGCTCGGCCTCGTCCCGGGCCTGGCGCAGCTCGGTGGCGCCGGCGTGCTCGAGCACTTGCCGGACCCGCGTGCAATCATCGTGGACATCGGCTTCAACGCCATCGAGCTCGCAGAGCAGAATCGCCTCGGCGTCCACCGGATAACCGGCGTGGATGAAGTCTTCGGCCGCGCGAATCGCCAGGTTATCCATCATTTCCAGGCCGCCGGGGATGATGCCGGCCGCGATGATGTCGGCCACTGCGCGGCCGGCCTTTTCCACGGAGTCGAATGCCGCCAGCAGCACTTTGGCCGTCTGCGGTTTGGGCAAGAGCTTGACCGTGACTTCGGTAATCACCCCGAGCAGGCCTTCGGAACCGGTGAACAGTGCCAGCAGGTCGAAACCGGGGGAGTCCAGCGCCTCCAACCCCAGCGTTAGGCGTTCGCCATCGACACTGAGGATCTCGACCTTGAGCAGGTTGTGCACGGTCAGTCCGTATTTGAGGCAGTGCACGCCACCGGCGTTTTCCGCCACATTGCCGCCGATGGAGCAGGCGATTTGCGAGGAAGGATCAGGCGCGTAATACAACCCGAACGGCGCCGCGGCCTGGGAGATCGCCAGATTGCGCACACCGGGTTGAACCCGCGCGGTGCGGGCTTCGGGGTCGATCTGCAGGATATTGTTGAAGCGCGCCATCACCAGCAACACGCCTTTTTCCAACGGCAGGGCGCCGCCGGACAAACCGGTCCCGGCGCCTCGGGCCACCACCGGCACACGTCGTTCGTGGCAGATCCGCAACACGCCCTGAACTTCATCGATATGTCGTGGCAGTACCACCAGCAGCGGCGTGGTGCGATAGGCGGACAGCCCATCGCATTCATACGGCTTCAATTCTTCGCGCTGATGCAGCACTTCCAGGACTGGCCATTGGTGCAGCAGGGCCTGCAGAAGTGCAGTCTTGTCGACGTCGGGCAAAACGCCGTCGACCTGTTCGTCGTAGAGAATGTTCATGATCGCTGGACGACCCTCCGTTGTCGTTATTCGAGGTCGGTGCCGGTTTCCATCATTGGGCTGCTGACACCGAGAAGTAAAGCGTAGCGGCCGGAGGTCCGTTGGCTCCCGCGCTCCTGTAATATGCGGCCACCTCACCCCAACGAGCATGGAAAATGGATTCTCACTCGATTCTGGCCTTTACCCTGGTTGCCGCGATTGCGATCGCCAGCCCAGGGCCCGCGACCCTGATGGCGATCAACAACAGCCTGGCCCATGGTCAACGCAGTGCGATCTGGTCATCCCTCGGCAATGCCAGTGGCCTGTTCTGCCTCTCGGCTGCAGCGATGCTGGGACTTGGGGCCTTGCTGGCCAGCTCCGAAATGCTGTTCAACGCGGTGAAAATCATCGGTGCCGGTTATCTGTTCTACCTCGGGATCCGGCAGTTGTTCAAAAAGGGTTCGATGCTCCCGGAGCACGTTGAAGATGAGTCGAAAAAGGTCCGGCCTACTCGCAGCAAACTGTACAAGTCAGCGTTCCTGACGGCCGTGACCAATCCCAAGGCGACAATGTTCTTCACCGCACTGTTTCCTCAGTTCATCGATCAGGGCGCGACATTGCTGCCGCAGTTTCTGATCCTCACCTCGATTTTCATGGCGTTGTCGGTGACGTCGCTGACGCTTTATGCAGCGCTCGCCTCGCGGGCCAAGGGCGTGCTGACCCGGCCTGCGCTGTCCCGCTGGGTCAGTCGGGTTGTGGGAACTACGTTTATCGGTTTCGGGGCTGCGATTCTGACGATGCGTCGGCAGGCCGCGTAAGTAAAAGCTGTCCGACTGAAATCAGTCATCCATTTCAAGGAAGCATTGCGTGGCACTCAGGGTTTTAGTGGTCGGCGGTTATGGAAATTTCGGCAGCATTGTCAGTCGGCATTTGATTGAGATGCCTGACATCGAGCTGGTGATCTCAGGCCGCGATCCGCAGAAACTGGCGCACAAAGTCGACGAGCTGAAAGCCCGGTCGGGCGTTGTCTGCGAGAGTTGGTGCTGCAACGCGATGGGGGACGGGTTTGACGCAGCTCTGAAATCGATGAACATTCAACTGGTCATCCACACCGGCGGCCCGTTTCAAGGGCAATCCTATGCGGTTGCCGAGCGCTGCATCGGCGCGGGTGTGCATTATTGCGATTTGTCCGACTGCCGAACATTCGTCAACGACATCGGAATCCTCGATGCCCGCGCGAAACAGGCCGGGGTGGCGATTCTCAGCGGTTGCAGTTCGGTGCCAACACTTTCATCGGCCCTTATCGATGAACAGCGGCATCGCTTCTCCCGCATCGATTCGATCGAACATGGTATTTCCTCGTCGGCGAAAATGCCGGGCCTGTCGACGGTTGAAGGTGTTCTGGCCTACGCCGGCAAGCCGATCAGGCAACTCAGGAATGGCCAGGTTCATGAGGTGGCAGGCTGGCTGGACCTGACGTTGCGCAAGATGCCTCACCTGGGCGTTCGGGTGCTGGCGAATGTCGACGTGCCGGACATGGATATCTTCGCTAAACGCTATGGCGCAGGAACCTTGAGTTTCAAGGCGGGTGCGGGCCTGAAGCTGGGTGGTGTGGCCAACGGTCTGTTCGCGCTGGCCCGCAGGTTTGGTGCGTTTCGTGATCATCTTCCCTGGGCCGCGCGGCTTCATCGTTGGGGGACCTGGTTCGAGCGATTCGGTGATGGCAAAAGCGCAATGTATATCGACGTGACAGGACTCGGTATCGACGGAAAACCGCTGGCCATGACGGTGCAGCTCACCGCCCGGAATGACAAGGGACCGGAAATCCCCAGCTGCGCAGCCGTTGCCCTGGCCGCGAAAATCGCGCAGGGATACCAGCCCGAGGCTGGCGCACGTCCTTGTGTAGGAGAGGTCAGCGTTGACGAGTACATGGCGGCCATCAACGATCCGCAGAATCTGAGCCTGTCGATGCATTTCTCTGACGGGCAGAACTGACCGTGCTCTACCTATGCCTCAAATACATTCACATCATCGCCGCGGTTTTCCTGTTCGGATTCGGCATGGGGTCGTACCTCTACCTGATCGCCGCGAGCCGTACAGCCAACCCTCTGGTGATCGCGCACGTGGCGAGAATGGTCGTACGGTTCGACGCCTGGATCACCACACCGGCGGGCTTTATTCAGGTCGCTACGGGATACGGGTTGACCAGGCTTGCCGGAATGACCTTGACCACGGAGTGGGTACTGACGTCCTTGATCATTTTCCTGTGCGTCGGCTCGCTCTGGTTGCCGGTTTTGGTGCTTCAGAAGCGTTTGTACGTGATGGCTTCAAGCGCAGTCGAGACTGGGGCAGGGCTCGCTGATGACTACCGCTGCGTTTATCGAAAGTGGTTCTGGATGGGTGTTGCCGGTTTTCTGGGGATGTTCGTGATCGTGCTGCTGATGGTGACGAAGATGACGCCGGGGCAGTGGGCCGACCTGTTGGTGTAGCGAACGCAACGCCCGATACACCCGAACCGGACGTCGCGTCGTATCAGGTGAAGCTTAATCCAGATCGCTCGCCTGATGCCGCTCCGCAACCTGGCTCGCTTCATCGCCCCACGTCCGGTTGACGCGCTGGCCACGAATCACCGCAGGCCGTTCGGCAATCTCTTGCGCCCAGCGCTGCACATGGGTGTATTCATGGGCGGAAAGAAACTCGGCGGCAGAATAGACATTGTTGCGCACCAATTGCCCGTACCAAGGCCAGACCGCGATGTCGGCGATGGTGTAGTCGTTGCCGGCAAGGTAAGGGCTTTCGCTCAGTCGGCGATCGAGCACATCCAGCTGCCGCTTGGTTTCCATGGTGAATCGATTGATCGGGTATTCGAGTTTCTCCGGCGCATACGCATAAAAATGTCCGAAGCCACCGCCGAGGTAGGGCGCTGAGCCCATCTGCCAGAACAGCCAGTTCAGGGTTTCAGTGCGTCCCGCCAGGTCGGTAGGCAGGAAGGCGCCAAATTTTTCCGCCAGATAAAGCAGGATCGAGCCGGATTCGAAGACGCGAATGGCCGGTTCTGCGCTGCGATCCAGCAACGCCGGAATTTTCGAATTGGGGTTGATCTCGACAAAGCCGCTGGAGAACTGATCGCCCTCGTTGATGCGGATCAGCCAGGCGTCATACTCGGCGCCGGTGTGTCCGAGCGCCAGCAGCTCCTCAAGCAGGATAGTCACCTTCACGCCGTTGGGTGTGGCCAGCGAGTAGAGCTGCAGCGGGTGTTTGCCAATTGGCAATGTTTTTTCATGCGTCGGCCCGGCAATCGGACGATTGATGCTGGCGAACTGGCCGCCGGACGGAGCGATGTGTTTCCAGACCTTGGGTGGAGCGTAGGGCGCCTTGCTCATGAAACGGACCTCATCGGTTGTATGCTGGATGACGTGAGCCGGGCAGGGAGCGTGCCGGGCTCTTGTCGAACAGGACACCATAGAAGGGCGTTTGAATGCCACTGGTTGTTCGCTGAAATGGTTTGGGTAAAAAACAAGCCCGGCAGGTGCCGGGTTTCTGGCCGCTTCTTCTATATAGAAGAATGTTGTTTGTCGGTAGCTGAGCTATGGCGCGAATCTGTGCGCAATTGCGCCGGACTCACGCCGAGGCGCTGTTTGAAGGCTGTGGTCATATGCGCCTGCGAGTTGAAACCGCAAGCGAGGGCTATCTGCGAGAGGCTGGCCGTTGTATCGCGCATTGACGCTCGGGCTTTGGCCAGGCGTCTGTCGATCAGGTAACTGTGAGGGCTTTTGCCGGTCGCCTGCTTGAAGGCGCGCATGAAATAACCTTCGGACAACTCCAGCAATTGCGCCATCGCCGGCACGGCGAGCGGGCTGCCGAGACCGGCGTCAATGAATTCATCCAGCAGGCGCATTCGGCTGCCGGTGATCGAGCCTTGATGCATTGCCGCCTCATGGCCCTCAACCCGTTCAGCCAGGTTGAGCGCCCAGCTTTCCCAGTCATCATCCAGAGAGGCTTGCAACAGCGCATTGCGCATTCGCGACGCGAGGTGAATGGCCAGCGGGTCGATGCGATTGTTGAACGCACTGTCTCCCGCCAGTGCCGTGCCGTCCGTGCGTATCACTCGCAGGTACTCGCCGCCCGTGGGTGACTCGGACAACACGTCACATCCAGCCGGAACAAACGCCAGGCCATTGGGCATCGCATCGAAGGGGCGTATCCGGTCAGTACCAATGGCGTGCACGCCGCGCTGGCTGTCGAAGGCAAAGCCGATCGCTGATTGGGTCGCCACGTACCGCACCGAGTAGGCTGCGCCCGGCAGCAGCTCGATCGCCCACGGGCCGGCTTCGACACGACGTATCGGTTCATCAACGGTTATGGGATGGCGACGGTTTCGAGGGCTCATGAACGCAATAGTAGTGAAGGGGGCGGGTAAAAGTCAGGTCGGTTTTTTGAAAGCCGACGTGATGCGTCCGTGCCTAGACTGGGCCAACGTCCAAGGAGCCACTTATATGCACGTATTCACTCGCGACGACATCGAAAACGCCGCCCGCCAGGTTTATCAGGTGATGTCGGCCACCGCCCAATACCGTTGGCCATTGCTCGCCGAGCGGTTGGGCTGCACCGTTTGGGTCAAGCATGAAAACCACACGCCGACCGGCGCCTTCAAAGTGCGTGGCGGTATTACCTTTATGCACTGGCTGCGTCGTGAGCATCCGACTGTCAAAGGCATCGTTTCTGCGACACGTGGCAATCACGGTCAGAGTCTGGCGCTGGCGGCGCGGGCCGTGGGACTGAAAGCGTTGATCGTGGTGCCGCAGGGCAACTCGCTGGAGAAGAACAACGCCATGCGTGGCTTTGGTGGTGAAGTGGTCGAATACGGGCGCGATTTTGACGAGGCTCGTGAAGAGGCGGCGCGCCTGGCACAGAAGCATGACCTTTTTCTGGTGCCACCGTTTCACGTTGAACTGGTCAAGGGCGTAGCGACCTATGCGCTGGAGCTGTTCGGTGCGGCGCCGGATCTGGATACGGTTTACGTGCCCATTGGTTGCGGATCGGGGATCTGTGGTGTGATCGCTGCCCGCGACGCCCTAGGACTGAATACCGAAGTGGTGGGGGTGGTGTCGACAGAGGCCGCGGCCGCCAAGCTGTCGTTTGAAGCGAACGCGATTTGCGAAACCGCTTCGGCGAATACGTTCGCGGATGGTTTGGCTGTTCGCAAGCCGATTGCGCAGGCGTTCGATATCTATAAAGAAGGGGCAGCGAGGATTCTCTCGGTCAGCGAAGTTGAGATTGCCGAAGCCATGCGCGTGTATTACACCGACACCCACAATCTTGCGGAGGGCGCGGGTGCCGCAGCGTTGGCGGCGTTGATGCAGGATCGGGGGAGGATGGAGGGGAAAAAGGTCGGGGTGATTCTGTCCGGAGGGAATATTGACCGATCGGTGTATGCAAAGGTGATTGGTTGATTGCTGATGTGCTGGTTGGCGGGCTTGGCATTCACTCACAGCAATTCGTTCGCGTCTAACATAGAAGCGGCCTTTTTCATTTCTTGATAGAAAAAGCAAATTAAGGGTTGACGGCAGATTCTGAGTCTCTATAA
>NZ_JARVSR010000026.1:0-16000 GCF_030209075.1 Pseudomonas sp. lyk4-R2A-10
GTCTGCGTTTCGCAATCCGTGAAGGCGGCCGTACCGTTGGTGCTGGCGTCGTAGCCAAGATCATCGAGTAAACAGTTGTAATGTCTTTTTCAGGCCGGCATAATGGTCGGCCTGATTTTGTTTTAGGTCAGTAGCTCAATTGGCAGAGCGACGGTCTCCAAAACCGTAGGTTGGGGGTTCGATTCCCTCCTGACCTGCCAGATTCACTCGGTGTGTCTGGCTTTCTTTTCACAGGATCTTCATAGATGACTCCTAAAGCTGAAGCTCAAGGCTCTCGCTTCGATTTGCTCAAGTGGCTCGTCGTAGTCGCTTTGGTAATTGTTGGCGTTGTCGGCAATCAGTATTACGCTGCTTCGCCGATCCTGTACCGCGTACTCGCATTGCTTGTCATTGCTGCTGTAGCTGCCTTTGTAGGTCTGCAGACTGCCAAGGGCAAGTCTTTCTTTGTACTGGTTAAGGAAGCTCGCACCGAGATTCGTAAAGTCGTATGGCCAACTCGCCAAGAAACGACACAGACCACGCTTATCGTTGTGGCTGTTGTTCTGGTTATGGCGTTGCTGTTGTGGGGGCTTGATTCCCTGCTCGGCTGGCTTGTTTCCTTGATTGTCGGCTAAGGGTGTCCCGTGGCTAAGCGTTGGTACGTTGTGCATGCTTACTCGGGTTACGAGAAGCATGTCATGCGTTCGTTGATCGAGCGCGTAAAGCTGGCTGGCATGGAAGATGGCTTCGGCGAAATTCTGGTTCCCACTGAAGAAGTGGTTGAAATGCGTAATGGCCAGAAACGCAAAAGCGAGCGCAAATTCTTCCCAGGTTATGTGCTGGTTCAGATGGATATGAACGAGGGTACTTGGCACTTGGTCAAGGATACTCCTCGGGTGATGGGTTTTATCGGCGGTACTGCTGATAAGCCAGCGCCAATCACTGATAAAGAAGCTGAGGCGATTCTGCGTCGCGTTGCTGACGGTAGCGACAAGCCGAAGCCGAAGACGTTGTTTGAACCAGGCGAAACCGTTCGAGTCAACGACGGTCCGTTTGCTGACTTTAACGGTGTTGTTGAAGAAGTTAATTACGAAAAGAGCCGGATCCAAGTGGCAGTGCTCATTTTCGGACGCTCTACTCCGGTAGAGTTGGAGTTCAGTCAGGTCGAAAAGGTCTAACTGAGCAAGCATCCCAACCCCGCAGCCCTAGGCTGTGGGGTTTTGTCGTCACTGGGATAAACGCGCAAGTAACCGGGGAGCCTTTCGAGGCGTTCGAACCCGTAATTGGAGTGCCTCATGGCCAAGAAGATTACCGCTTACATCAAGCTGCAAGTGAAGGCCGCTCAGGCTAACCCAAGCCCACCTGTTGGTCCTGCTCTGGGTCAGCACGGCGTGAACATCATGGAATTCTGCAAAGCTTTCAACGCCCGTACCCAGGGTCTGGAAGCTGGTCTGCCGACTCCGGTGATCATCACTGTCTACAGCGACCGTAGCTTCACTTTCGAAACCAAATCCACCCCTGCTTCGGTTCTGCTGAAGAAGGCGGCCGGTCTGACCAGCGGTTCCGCTCGTCCGAACACCGTTAAGGTTGGCACTGTTACCCGTGCTCAGCTGGAAGAAATCGCGAAAACCAAAAACGCGGATCTGACTGCAGCTGATATGGATGCAGCCGTGCGCACTATCGCCGGTTCTGCTCGTAGCATGGGCCTTAACGTGGAGGGTGTGTAATGGCTAAGCTGACCAAGCGCCAAAAGGCTATCGCTGAAAAAATCGAAGCGGGCAAGTCCTACAACTTCGAAGAGGCCGCAACTCTGCTGGCTTCGCTGCCAGCTGCCAAATTCGTCGAGTCGTTCGACGTAGCTGTAAACCTGGGCGTAGACCCGCGTAAATCTGACCAGGTCGTTCGTAGCGCTACTGTGCTGCCACACGGCACTGGCAAGACTGTTCGCGTTGCTGTGTTCACCCAGGGTCCAGCTGCTGAGGCCGCTCTGGCTGCCGGCGCTGACCGTGTAGGTATGGATGAGCTGGCTGCCGAAATGAAAGGCGGCGACCTGAACTATGACGTAGTTATCGCATCCCCGGATGCCATGCGCGTTGTAGGTCAACTGGGTCAGATCCTCGGTCCACGTGGTCTGATGCCTAACCCGAAAGTCGGCACTGTTACCCCAGACGTCGCTACCGCGGTCAAAAATGCCAAGGCTGGTCAGGTTCGTTATCGCACCGACAAAAACGGCATCATCCACACTTCCGTTGGCAAGATCGGCTTCGATGCCGTCAAGCTGAAGGAAAACGTTGAAGCCCTGATCGCTGATCTGAAGCGTATCAAGCCAGCTTCTTCGAAAGGTATCTATGTCAAGCGCGTTACCCTGAGCACCACTATGGGCCCAGGTCTGGTCATCGACCAGAGCTCGCTGGACGCGTAAGACAAAAATTGGCGCAGTTGACTGCGCCAATTGAAAGATTGGGGTCCCTGCCTGGCGGGGGCTATCCAAGACCGTAGGCGGCGCAAGTCTTAAACCTCAAGCCTACGCAGATGGTGCTCCCGGTTCCTTACCGAATCAGACACCAAAACGACATTCGGTTTCGATCGGATGAAACGGTAACAAGCAGGAGTTAAACCCGTGGCAATTAATCTCGAAGACAAGAAGGCCATCGTCGCTGAAGTCAACGAGGCTGCCAAAGTCGCTCTGTCCGCTGTCGTGGTTGATGCACGTGGCGTAACAGTAGGCGCAATGACCGGACTCCGTAAAGAGGCTCGTGAAGCTGGCGTTTACGTACGTGTTGTACGTAACACCCTGCTCAAGCGCGCTGTTGCTGGCACTTCGTATGAAGTGCTGAACGACGCGTTCACTGGCCCGACCCTGATCGCATTCTCCAACGAACACCCGGGCGCTGCTGCTCGTCTGTTCAAGGAATTTGCCAAGGGTCAGGATAAGTTCGAGATCAAGGCAGCTTCGTTCGAGGGCAAGTTCCTCGCAGCGAATGAGATCGACGTGCTGGCAAGCCTGCCAACTCGCGACGAAGCTATTGCGAAACTGATGAGCGTGATTCAAGGCGCTACCAGCAAGCTGGCTCGTACTCTGGCGGCAATTCGCGATCAGAAAGAAGCAGCTGCAGCCTGAGGCTGAGCGTTTCCACTCTCGCGTATTTTTGTTTATTTCGACGGCCGTACAGGCTGTCCACCAAATCAGGAATTGAGTCATGTCTCTGACTAACGAACAAATCATCGAAGCAATCGGCCAGAAAACCGTTCTGGAAGTTGTTGAGCTGATCAAAGCAATGGAAGAAACCTTCGGCGTGACCGCTGCTGTTGCTGCTGCTGGTCCAGCTGCTGCTGCCGCTGTTGTTGAAGAGCAAACCGAGTTCAACGTTGTTCTGGTTGAAGCCGGCGAGAAGAAAGTAAACGTGATCAAGGCAGTTCGTGAACTGACCGGTCTGGGCCTGAAAGAAGCCAAAGAGAAAGTCGACGGCGCTCCTCAGGTTGTAGCTGAAGGCGTTTCGAAAGAAGCTGCTGAAGACGCTAAGAAGAAGCTGGAAGAAGCAGGCGCTAAAGTCGAGCTGAAGTAAGCATCGACTTTGCTCCTCCAGCCCGAGCGTCAAGCGACAGGCTGATGGCTGGTGGCTCTTGCCACCGGCCTTTTTCCGTTATTGGCAGCCGACTGGGTCGGTGTCGATAACGAGCTGTAACCACCCGATGCGGTGGCGCAAACCATGGGGTTTGCACGATTTTCTGGCTGCTCCCGTCGGGAGGGGCCAAACAAGCAGGTGACCAAGCTGGGGAACGCTGATGGCTTACTCATATACTGAGAAAAAACGTATCCGCAAGGACTTTAGCAAGTTGCCGGACGTCATGGATGTGCCTTACCTCCTGGCCATCCAGCTGGATTCGTATCGTGAATTCTTGCAAGCGGGAGCGACTAAAGATCAGTTCCGCGACGTGGGCCTGCATGCGGCCTTCAAATCCGTTTTCCCGATCATCAGCTACTCCGGCAATGCTGCGCTGGAGTACGTCGGTTATCGCCTGGGCGAACCGGCATTTGATGTCAAAGAATGCGTATTGCGCGGTGTAACTTTCGCCGTACCTTTGCGGGTAAAAGTGCGCCTGATCATTTTCGACAAAGAATCGTCGAACAAAGCGATCAAGGACATCAAAGAGCAAGAAGTCTACATGGGTGAAATCCCATTGATGACTGAGAACGGTACCTTCGTAATCAACGGTACCGAGCGTGTTATCGTTTCCCAGCTGCACCGTTCCCCGGGCGTGTTCTTCGACCACGACCGTGGCAAGACGCACAGCTCCGGCAAGCTGCTGTACTCCGCGCGCATCATTCCTTACCGCGGTTCGTGGCTGGACTTCGAGTTCGACCCGAAAGACTGCGTATTCGTGCGTATCGACCGTCGTCGCAAGCTGCCGGCCTCGGTACTGCTGCGCGCGCTCGGTTATACCACCGAGGAAGTGCTGGACGCGTTCTACACTACCAACGTATTCCACGTGAAAGGCGAAGGCCTGAGCCTGGAGCTGGTACCTCAGCGTCTGCGTGGTGAAGTTGCGGTTCTCGATATCCAGGACGACAAAGGCAAGGTGATCGTTGAGCAGGGCCGTCGTATTACTGCCCGCCACATCAACCAGCTGGAAAAAGCCGGGATCAAAGAGCTGGACGTGCCTCTGGACTACGTTCTGGGTCGTACCACCGCCAAGGCCATCGTGCACCCGGCTACCGGTGAGATCCTGGCAGAGTGCAACACCGAGCTTTCGACCGAGATCCTGGCGAAAATCGCCAAGGCCGGCGTCGTACGCATCGAAACTCTGTACACCAACGACATCGACTGCGGTCCGTTCGTCTCCGACACGCTGAAGATCGACTCCACCAGTAACCAATTGGAAGCGCTGGTCGAGATCTATCGCATGATGCGTCCGGGTGAACCGCCAACCAAAGACGCTGCCGAGACCCTGTTCAACAACCTGTTCTTCAGTCCTGAGCGCTATGACCTGTCTGCGGTCGGCCGGATGAAGTTCAACCGTCGTATCGGTCGTACCGAGATCGAAGGTTCGGGCGTGCTGTGCAAGGAAGACATCGTCGCGGTACTGAAGACTCTGGTCGACATCCGTAACGGTAAAGGCATCGTCGACGACATCGACCACCTGGGTAACCGTCGTGTTCGCTGCGTAGGCGAAATGGCCGAGAACCAGTTCCGCGTTGGCCTGGTACGTGTTGAGCGTGCGGTCAAAGAGCGTCTGTCGATGGCTGAAAGCGAAGGCCTGATGCCGCAAGATCTGATCAACGCCAAGCCAGTGGCTGCGGCGGTGAAAGAGTTCTTCGGTTCCAGCCAGCTGTCGCAGTTCATGGACCAGAACAACCCGCTGTCCGAGATCACCCACAAGCGTCGTGTCTCTGCACTCGGCCCTGGCGGTCTGACTCGTGAGCGCGCGGGCTTCGAAGTCCGTGACGTACACCCGACTCACTATGGTCGTGTCTGCCCGATTGAAACGCCGGAAGGTCCGAACATCGGGCTGATCAACTCCCTGGCTGCTTACGCTCGCACCAACCAGTACGGCTTCCTCGAGAGCCCGTACCGCGTGGTGAAAGAGGGTGTGGTCACCGACGACATCGTGTTCCTGTCCGCCATTGAAGAAGCTGATCACGTGATCGCGCAGGCTTCGGCGACCATGAACGAGCAGAAAGTCCTGATCGATGAACTGGTGGCCGTGCGTCACCTGAACGAATTCACCGTCAAGGCGCCGGAAGACGTCACCTTGATGGACGTTTCGCCGAAGCAGGTAGTTTCTGTTGCAGCGTCGCTGATTCCGTTCCTCGAGCATGACGACGCCAACCGTGCGTTGATGGGTTCGAACATGCAGCGTCAGGCTGTACCAACCCTGCGTGCTGACAAGCCGCTGGTCGGTACCGGCATGGAGCGTAACGTGGCTCGCGACTCCGGCGTTTGCGTCGTGGCTCGTCGTGGCGGCGTGATCGACTCCGTTGATGCCAGCCGTATCGTGGTTCGTGTTGCTGATGACGAAGTTGAAACCGGCGAAGCTGGTGTCGACATCTACAACCTGACCAAATACACCCGCTCGAACCAGAACACCTGCATCAACCAGCGTCCGCTGGTGAGCAAAGGTGATCGCGTTCAGCGTAGCGACATCATGGCCGACGGCCCGTCCACCGACATGGGTGAGCTGGCTCTGGGTCAGAACATGCGCATCGCGTTCATGGCATGGAACGGCTTCAACTTCGAAGACTCCATCTGCCTTTCCGAGCGTGTGGTGCAGGAAGACCGCTTCACCACGATCCACATTCAGGAACTGACCTGTGTGGCCCGTGACACCAAGCTTGGCCCAGAGGAAATCACTGCGGACATCCCGAACGTGGGTGAAGCTGCGCTGAACAAGCTGGACGAAGCCGGTATCGTTTACGTAGGTGCTGAAGTTGGCGCAGGCGACATCCTGGTAGGCAAGGTCACTCCGAAAGGCGAGACCCAACTGACTCCGGAAGAAAAACTGCTGCGCGCAATCTTCGGTGAAAAAGCCAGCGACGTTAAAGACACTTCCCTGCGCGTGCCAACGGGCACCAAAGGCACTGTCATCGACGTACAGGTCTTCACGCGTGACGGCGTTGAGCGTGATGCTCGTGCACTGTCGATCGAGAAGTCCCAGCTGGACGAGATCCGCAAGGATCTGAACGAAGAGTTCCGCATCGTTGAAGGCGCGACCTTCGAGCGTCTGCGTTCCGCTCTGGTAGGCCACAAGGCTGAAGGCGGCGCCGGCCTGAAGAAAGGTCAGGACATCACCGACGAAGTACTCGACGGTCTTGAGCATGGTCAGTGGTTCAAACTGCGCATGGCTGAAGATGCTCTGAACGAGCAGCTCGAGAAGGCTCAGGCCTACATCGTTGATCGTCGCCGTCTGCTGGACGACAAGTTCGAAGACAAGAAGCGCAAACTGCAGCAGGGCGATGACCTGGCTCCAGGCGTGCTGAAGATCGTCAAGGTTTACCTGGCAATCCGTCGTCGCATCCAGCCGGGCGACAAGATGGCCGGTCGTCACGGTAACAAAGGTGTGGTCTCCGTGATCATGCCGGTTGAAGACATGCCGCACGATGCCAATGGCACCCCGGTCGACGTGGTCCTCAACCCGCTGGGCGTACCTTCGCGTATGAACGTTGGTCAGATCCTTGAAACCCACCTGGGCCTCGCGGCCAAAGGTCTGGGCGAGAAGATCAACCGGATGGTCGAAGAGCAGCGCAAAGTCGCTGAACTGCGTACCTTCCTGGACGAGATCTACAACCAGATCGGCGGTCGTAACGAAGATCTGGACAGCTTCTCCGATCAGGAAATCCTGGATCTGGCGAAGAACCTGCGTGGCGGTGTTCCAATGGCCACTCCAGTGTTCGACGGTGCCAAGGAAAGCGAAATCAAGGCCATGCTGAAACTGGCAGACCTGCCAGAAAGCGGCCAGATGCAGCTGACCGACGGCCGTACCGGCAACAAGTTCGAGCGTCCAGTTACCGTTGGCTACATGTACATGCTGAAGCTGAACCACTTGGTAGACGACAAGATGCACGCGCGTTCTACCGGTTCGTACAGCCTGGTTACCCAGCAGCCGCTGGGTGGTAAGGCGCAGTTCGGTGGTCAGCGTTTCGGGGAGATGGAGGTCTGGGCACTGGAAGCATACGGTGCTGCTTACACTCTGCAAGAAATGCTCACAGTGAAGTCGGACGATGTGAACGGCCGGACCAAGATGTACAAAAACATCGTGGACGGCGATCACCGTATGGAGCCGGGCATGCCCGAGTCCTTCAACGTGTTGATCAAGGAAATTCGTTCCCTCGGCATCGATATCGATCTGGAAACCGAATAACACGTGACGCGATCGAGAGCGGGGCAGGATTGCCCGCTCTCTGCTCCGCCAGGAGGAAAGGCCTTGAAAGACCTACTGAATTTGCTGAAAAACCAGGGTCAAGTCGAAGAGTTCGACGCCATCCGTATCGGATTGGCCTCGCCTGAGATGATCCGCTCGTGGTCGTTCGGTGAAGTTAAAAAGCCGGAAACCATCAACTACCGTACGTTCAAACCTGAGCGTGACGGTCTGTTCTGCGCCAAGATCTTTGGCCCGGTAAAGGATTACGAGTGCCTGTGCGGTAAGTACAAGCGCTTGAAGCACCGTGGTGTGATCTGCGAGAAGTGCGGCGTTGAAGTTGCACTGGCCAAGGTTCGTCGTGAGCGCATGGCGCACATCGAACTGGCTTCGCCGGTTGCCCACATCTGGTTCCTGAAATCGCTGCCGTCCCGTATCGGCCTGCTGATGGACATGACCCTGCGTGATATCGAACGCGTTCTCTATTTCGAGAGCTATGTCGTTATCGACCCAGGCATGACCACTCTTGAAAAAGGTCAGCTGCTGAACGACGAGCAGTACTTCGAAGCGCTGGAAGAATTCGGTGACGATTTCGACGCCCGTATGGGTGCTGAGGCTGTCCGTGAACTGCTGCACGCTATCGACCTGGAACACGAGATTGGCCGTCTGCGTGAAGAAATTCCGCAAACCAACTCCGAAACCAAGATCAAGAAGCTGTCCAAGCGTCTGAAGTTGATGGAAGCCTTCCAGGGTTCCGGCAACCTGCCAGAGTGGATGGTGCTGACCGTTCTGCCGGTTCTGCCGCCAGATCTGCGTCCACTGGTCCCGCTGGATGGCGGTCGTTTCGCGACTTCCGACCTCAACGATCTGTATCGTCGAGTGATCAACCGTAACAACCGTTTGAAGCGCCTGCTGGATCTGTCCGCTCCTGACATCATCGTGCGCAACGAAAAGCGTATGTTGCAGGAAGCTGTCGATGCACTGCTCGACAACGGTCGTCGTGGCCGCGCTATCACCGGTTCGAACAAGCGTCCTCTGAAATCCCTGGCTGACATGATCAAGGGTAAGCAAGGTCGTTTCCGTCAGAACTTGCTCGGTAAGCGTGTTGACTACTCGGGTCGTTCGGTAATTACCGTAGGTCCGACCCTGCGTCTGCATCAGTGCGGTCTGCCGAAGAAGATGGCTCTCGAGCTGTTCAAACCGTTCATTTTCGGCAAGCTGGAAATGCGTGGTCTGGCGACCACCATCAAAGCGGCCAAGAAAATGGTCGAGCGCGAACTGCCAGAGGTTTGGGATGTTCTCGCTGAAGTGATTCGCGAACACCCGGTTCTTCTCAACCGTGCACCGACCCTTCACCGTCTGGGTATCCAGGCGTTTGAACCGGTACTGATCGAAGGTAAGGCTATCCAGCTGCACCCTCTGGTCTGCGCCGCGTACAACGCTGACTTCGACGGCGACCAAATGGCCGTGCACGTGCCGCTGACTCTGGAAGCCCAGCTCGAAGCGCGTGCGTTGATGATGTCGACCAACAACATTCTGTCGCCAGCCAACGGTGAGCCAATCATCGTTCCGTCGCAGGACGTTGTATTGGGTCTGTACTACATGACTCGTGAAGCGATCAACGCCAAGGGCGAAGGTCGTGTGTTCGCGGATCTGCAGGAAGTTGACCGTGTGTTCCGTGCCGGCGAAGCCGCACTGCACGCCAAGATCAAGGTTCGTATCAACGAAACCGTGAACGATCGTGACGGCAACAGCGTGAACAACACTCGTATCGTCGACACCACTGTCGGCCGTGCGCTGCTGTTTCAGGTTGTGCCAAAAGGTCTGTCGTTCGACGTCGTCAACCTGCCGATGAAGAAAAAGGCGATCTCCAAGCTGATCAACCAGTGCTACCGCGTGGTTGGTCTGAAAGAGACCGTGATCTTCGCTGACCAGTTGATGTACACCGGTTTTGCCTATTCGACCATTTCCGGCGTTTCCATCGGTGTTAACGATTTCGTTATCCCGGATGAAAAAGCCCGCATCATCGGTGCTGCCACCGACGAAGTGAAAGAAATCGAGAGCCAGTACGCCTCCGGCCTGGTAACCCAGGGCGAGAAGTACAACAAAGTGATCGACCTTTGGTCGAAAGCGAACGACGAAGTCTCCAAGGCGATGATGGCCAACCTCTCGAAAGAGAAAGTCATCGACCGTCACGGCGACGAAGTCGAGCAAGAATCGTTCAACTCGATGTACATGATGGCAGACTCGGGTGCGCGGGGTTCCGCAGCACAGATTCGTCAGCTGGCCGGTATGCGTGGTCTGATGGCCAAGCCGGACGGTTCCATCATTGAAACGCCGATTACTGCGAACTTCCGTGAAGGTCTGAGCGTACTCCAGTACTTCATCTCGACTCACGGTGCTCGTAAAGGTCTGGCGGATACCGCGTTGAAAACTGCGAACTCCGGTTACCTGACTCGTCGTCTGGTAGACGTGGCGCAGGATCTGGTCGTGACCGAGATCGATTGCGGCACCGAACACGGTCTGCTGATGACTCCGCACATTGAAGGCGGTGACGTTGTAGAGCCGTTGGGTGAGCGCGTATTGGGTCGTGTCATTGCCCGTGACGTATTCAAGCCGGGTACCGAGGACGTCATCGTTCCTGCTGGCACTCTGGTAGACGAGAAGTGGGTCGAGTTCATCGAGCTGAACAGCATCGACGAAGTGATCGTGCGTTCGCCGATCAGCTGCGAAACCCGCTATGGCATTTGCGCCAAGTGCTACGGCCGTGATCTCGCTCGTGGTCACCAGGTGAACATCGGTGAAGCAGTCGGCGTTATCGCTGCCCAGTCCATCGGTGAGCCGGGTACCCAGCTGACGATGCGTACGTTCCACATCGGTGGTGCGGCAAGCCGTACTTCCGCAGCCGACAGCGTTCAGGTGAAGAATGGCGGTACCGTCCGTCTGCACAACCTGAAACACGTTGAGCGTGTGGATGGCAACCTGGTTGCTGTGTCCCGTTCCGGTGAGCTGGCAATCGCTGACGACTTCGGTCGTGAGCGCGAGCGTTACAAGCTGCCGTACGGTGCCGTGATTTCGGTTAAAGAAGGTGACAAGGTCGACGCTGGCGCAATCGTGGCCAAGTGGGATCCGCACACTCACCCGATCGTTACCGAAATGAAAGGTACCGTGACCTACGTGGGTATGGAAGAAGGCATCACGATCAAGCGTCAGACTGACGAATTGACCGGTATGACCAACATTGAAGTACTCGATGCCAAAGACCGTCCGGCTGCCGGCAAGGACATTCGTCCTGCGGTGAAGATGGTTGATGACAACGGCAAGGATCTGTTGCTGCCAGGCACTGACGTTATCGCTCAGTACTTCCTGCCAGCCAACGCCCTGGTCGGTGTTGCGGACGGTGCGAAGATTGCGATCGGTGATGTTATCGCTCGTATCCCGCAAGAAACTTCGAAAACCCGTGACATCACCGGTGGTCTGCCGCGTGTTGCAGACCTGTTCGAAGCCCGTCGTCCGAAAGAAGCGTCGATTCTGGCTGAAGTCAGCGGCACCATCGCGTTCGGTAAAGAGACCAAGGGCAAGCGCCGTCTGGTCATTACCCCGAACGACGGTAGTGATCCGTATGAAGAGCTGATTCCGAAGTGGCGTCACCTGAACGTGTTCGAAGGCGAGCAGGTAAACCGCGGCGAAGTTATCTCCGACGGTCCGAGCGATCCGCACGACATCCTGCGTCTGCTGGGTGTGAGTGCGCTGGCCAAGTACATCGTCAACGAGATCCAGGACGTTTACCGTCTGCAAGGCGTGAAGATCAACGACAAGCACATCGAGACCATCCTGCGTCAGATGCTGCGTAAGGTTGAGATCTCCGAGTCTGGCGATTCCAGCTTCATCAAGGGCGACCAGATGGAACTGACTCACGTTCTGGTAGAGAACGAGCGTCTGAACGCGGAAGACAAGTTTGTCTCCAAGTTCACCCGCGTTCTGCTGGGTATCACCAAGGCGTCGTTGTCGACCGAATCGTTCATCTCGGCGGCTTCCTTCCAGGAAACCACCCGCGTGCTGACCGAGGCGGCGGTAACCGGCAAGCGCGATTACCTGCGCGGCCTGAAAGAAAACGTGGTCGTGGGTCGTCTGATCCCGGCCGGTACCGGTCTGGCTTATCACAGCGAGCGCAAGCGTCGTCGTGATGCAGACAAGCCGTTGCGCGTAAGCGCCAGTGAAGTGGAAGCTGCACTGACCGAAGCGCTGAACTCGAGCGGTAACTGAGTTCTGCGAAAAATGAGCTGAGGCCCTGATCAAGCCGTTCATCGAGTCGAGACAATTTGTCGAGGTTCGACGAGCGGGGAGGTCGGGGCCTTGCCTTGACTGGGGACAAGATCCTCTTTAGACTCTTGATCCCCTAAATTTGGCGGGAATTCGTTCCTGCCATTTTGCTTTTCTTGCAAGACAATAGCGTCGCAAGACAACAGTGGAGCTAGTAGATGGCAACTATCAACCAGCTGGTACGTCAGCCGCGTAAGCGTATCGTCGAGAAATCCGACGTGCCTGCGCTGCAGAACTGCCCGCAACGTCGTGGCGTGTGCACCCGTGTGTACACCACTACGCCGAAAAAACCTAACTCGGCACTGCGTAAAGTATGCCGTGTGCGTCTGACCAACGGTTTCGAGGTTTCCTCGTACATCGGTGGTGAAGGCCACAACCTGCAAGAGCACAGCGTGGTACTGATCCGCGGCGGTCGTGTAAAAGACTTGCCAGGTGTTCGTTACCACACCGTTCGCGGCTCCTTGGATACTTCCGGCGTTAAAGGCCGTAACCAGGGTCGTTCGAAGTACGGTACCAAGCGTCCGAAGTAATCGGCCGTTTTGCAGATTTTCATTTTATTGAGTCGATAAGAGTAAGGTCGGGCGCGCATCCACTGGATCTGTCCCGAGCTAACCTGAAGACCGTTTGAGGGCTTATCAATGCCAAGACGTCGCGTAGCAGCAAAGCGTGAGATTCTGGACGATCCGAAATACGGAAGCCAAATCCTCGCCAAATTCATGAACCACGTTATGGAAAGCGGCAAGAAAGCCGTTGCCGAGCGTATCGTTTATGGTGCCCTGGAAACCGTTGCGGCTCGCAAGACCGGCACCGATCCCCTGGAACTCTTCGAAAAAGCACTCGACGCCATCGCTCCGCTGGTCGAAGTGAAGTCGCGCCGCGTTGGTGGTGCTACTTACCAGGTTCCGGTCGAGGTTCGTCCGTCCCGTCGTAACGCTCTGGCAATGCGCTGGTTGGTAGACTTCGCCCGCAAGCGCGGCGAGAAGTCCATGGCTCTGCGCTTGGCTGGCGAACTGCTGGATGCTGCTGAAGGTAAAGGTGCTGCTGTTAAGAAGCGTGAAGACGTGCACCGTATGGCCGAAGCTAACAAAGCTTTCTCGCACTACCGCTTCTAATTTTAGCTTCACTAATTTTGCGAGGGCTTTATGGCTCGTACTACTCCGATTAGTCGCTACCGTAACATCGGTATCGTCGCTCACGTGGATGCTGGTAAAACCACCACCACCGAGCGCGTCCTTTTTTACACTGGCAAAAGTCACAAAATGGGCGAGGTGCATGACGGCGCCGCGACCACAGACTGGATGGTTCAGGAGCAGGAGCGTGGTATTACCATTACTTCTGCTGCCATTACCGCCTTCTGGAAAGGTTCCGAGAAGCAGTACCCACACGAACATCGCTTCAACGTAATCGATACCCCGGGCCACGTAGACTTCACCATTGAAGTAGAGCGTTCCCTGCGCGTACTCGACGGCGCGGTCGTTGTGTTCTGCGGTACTTCGGGTGTTGAGCCTCAGTCGGAAACCGTATGGCGTCAGGCCAACAAATACGGCGTTCCACGTCTTGTTTACGTAAACAAGATGGACCGTGCTGGTGCCAACTTCCTGCGCGTGATCGGTCAGATCAAACAGCGTCTGGGTCACACTCCGGTGCCGATCCAGCTGGCTATCGGTTCGGAAGATAACTTCCAGGGCCAGATCGACCTGATCAACATGCAAGCTGTCTACTGGAACGACTCTGACAAGGGTATGGTTCCGGTTCGCAAGGAAATCCCTGCGGACATGCTTGAACTGGCTGAAGAATGGCGCAACAACATGGTTGAAGCCGCCGCCGAAGCCAGCGAAGAGCTGATGAACAAGTACCTGGAAGGTGAAGAGCTGTCGATCGCCGAGATCAAGGCTGCTCTGCGTCAACGTACTATCGCCGGCGAAATCGTTCTGGCTGTTTGCGGTTCTTCGTTCAAGAACAAGGGCGTTCCCCTGGTTCTCGACGCCGTTATCGACTTCCTGCCTGCTCCGACCGACATTCCTGCTATCAAGGGTTCCAACCCTGATAACGAGGAAGAAGAGATGGAGCGTCATGCAAGCGACGACGAGCCGTTCGCGGCCCTGGCGTTCAAGATCGCTACCGACCCATTCGTGGGTACCTTGACCTTCGTTCGTGTTTACTCGGGCGTGTTGAACTCCGGCGACGGCGTGATCAACTCGGTTAAGGGCAAGAAAGAGCGCGTTGGTCGTATGGTGCAAATGCACGCAAACGCCCGTGAAGAGATCAAGGAAGTGCGCGCTGGCGACATCGCGGCCCTGATCGGCATGAAGGACGTCACCACTGGTGAAACCCTCTGCAACGCTGACAAGCCAATCATCCTGGTTCGCATGGACTTCCCGGAGCCGGTTATTTCGGTTGCCGTAGAGCCTAAGACCAAGGATGACCAGGAAAAAATGGGTATCGCTCTGGGCAAGCTTGCTCAGGAAGACCCGTCTTTCCGCGTTAAGACTGATGAAGAGACTGGTCAGACGATCATCTCCGGCATGGGCGAGCTGCACCTGGACATCCTGGTTGACCGGATGCGCCGTGAGTTCAACGTCGAAGCCAACATCGGCAAGCCACAGGTTTCGTACCGTGAGCGCATCACGAAGAACTGCGAAATCGAAGGCAAGTTCGTTCGTCAGTCCGGCGGTCGTGGCCAGTTCGGTCACTGCTGGATTCGCTTTGCTCCTGCTGACGAAGGTCAGGAAGGTCTGCAATTCCTGAACGAAGTAGTGGGTGGTGTGGTTCCTAAGGAATACATCCCGGCTATCCAGAAGGGTATCGAAGAGCAGATGAAGAACGGCGTTGTTGCCGGCTATCCGCTGATCGGCCTGAAGGCTACCGTGTTCGATGGTTCTTACCACGACGTCGACTCCAACGAGATGGCGTTTAAAGTGGCTGCTTCCATGGCGACCAAGCAACTGGCCCAGAAGGGCGGTGGTGAGTTGCTCGAGCCGATCATGGCGGTAGAGGTTGTTACGCCTGAAGACTATATGGGTGATGTGATGGGCGACCTTAACCGTCGTCGCGGCATGATCCAGGGTATGGAAGACACAGTGTCCGGCAAGGTTATCCGTGCCGAAGTTCCACTGGGCGAGATGTTCGGTTATGCAACCGACGTTCGTTCCATGTCCCAGGGTCGCGCAAGCTACTCTATGGAATTCAAAAAATACGATACGGCTCCGTCGCACATCGTCGAATCCGTTACCAAAAAACAAGGCTGATTCAGCCCCTTTAGGCTAGGAGTTAATTGTCGTGGCTAAAGAAAAATTTGATCGTTCCCTACCGCACGTAAACGTTGGCACCATCGGCCACGTTGACCACGGTAAAACCACTCTGACCGCTGCTCTGACTCGCGTCTGCTCCGAAGTTTTCGGTTCGGCCGTAGTTGAGTTCGACAAGATCGACAGCGCTCCAGAAGAAAAAGCTCGCGGTATCACCATCAACACCGCGCACGTTGAGTACAACTCGAACATTCGTCACTACGCTCACGTTGACTGCCCAGGTCACGCTGACTACGTGAAGAACATGATCACTGGTGCTGCGCAGATGGACGGCGCGATCCTGGTTTGCTCGGCCGCTGATGGTCCGATGCCACAAACCCGTGAGCACATCCTGCTGTCCCGTCAGGTAGGCGTTCCGTACATCGTGGTTTTCCTGAACAAGGCTGACCTGGTAGACGACGCTGAGCTGCTGGAACTGGTTGAGATGGAAGTTCGCGACCTGCTGTCCACCTACGACTTCCCAGGCGACGACACTCCTATCATCATCGGTTCGGCTCGTATGGCGCTGGAAGGCAAAGACGACAACGAAATGG
>NZ_JARVSR010000024.1:0-8502 GCF_030209075.1 Pseudomonas sp. lyk4-R2A-10
TGGCCCGCGAAGATGTGCCGGGGGACAAGCGTCTGGTCGCCTATTACACCGGCGCACGACTGGTAATCGACGTGTTGCGCGGTCACCTGCTGGAACATTTGCCGGATTACATGGTGCCGGCGGTATTCGTGCACCTGGGTGCGCTGCCACTGAGCCCCAACGGCAAGCTCGACCGCAAGGCCTTGCCGGCGCCGGATCAGAGTGCTGCCATCACCCGCGAATACGAAGCCCCGGTCGGCGAGGTGGAAATTCTCCTCGCCGGACTCTGGGCCGAATTGCTCAACGTGGAACGGGTAGGACGCCACGACAACTTTTTTGAACTGGGCGGGCACTCATTGCTGGCGGTCAGTCTGATCGGCCGGTTACGTCAGGAAGGCATGGAAGCGGAGGTCAGGGCGTTGTTCGAACAACCGACCCTGGCCGGTTACGCCGCAATTACGGAAAGAATGGAGATCGTCCTGTGAACGTGATCGAACTGTTGGCAACACTCAAGGCTAAAGACATCCAGTTGGCGGTCACCGACGACCAGTTGCGCGTCCAGGGCAACAAACAGGCGCTGAGTGATCCGGCGGTGCTGGCGTTGCTGCGCGAGCACAAACCGGCGCTGATCGAGCTGATCAAGGCCGGGCAATATTCAGCGACCAAGAGCGGCCAGGTCGACGTGCCGGCCAATGGCATTGCCCCCGGAACCACGCGCATCAGCCCGGCGATGCTGACCCTGGCCGAACTTGATCAGGTGACCATCGACCGTCTGGTTGCCGACGTGCCGGGTGGCGCCGCCAATGTGCAGGACATCTACCCGCTGGCGCCGTTGCAGGAAGGCATTCTTTATCACCATGTCAGCGCCACGCAGGGCGACCCATACGTGATGCAAGCGCATTTCGCCTTTGCCGATCGCGGGCGCTTGGACGCGTTCGTTGAGGCTTTGCAGGCCGTGATCGATCGCCATGACATTCTCCGTACGGCGGTGGTCTGGGATGGACTGGATACACCGCAGCAAGTGGTCTGGCGTCACGCTGAATTGCCGGTGGAAGAGATCGATGCCGAAGGCGATGCGCTGGCGTATTTGCACGAGCGTTTCGATGCCCGGGAATTTCGCATGGATGTGGGCCGGGCACCGATGATGCGTCTGGCCCATGCGTGGGACGAAGCCGGGCAACGAGTCGTTGCGACGCTGCTGTTCCATCACATGGCGCTGGATCACTCGGCCCTCGATGTGGTGCGCCATGAGATGCGCGCGTTCCTCACGGGGCAGGGCAATCTGCTGGGCCGGCCGGTCGCGTTTCGTGACTACGTGGCGCAGGCGCGACTGGGTGTCAGCGAGAGCGAGCACGAGGCGTTCTTCCGCGACATGCTCGGCGATATCGACGAGCCGACCTTACCGTTCGGCTTGCAGGATGTGCAGGGCGACGGGCACGGCATCACCGAGTTGAGCGTGCCGGTGGAAGCGGCCTTGGGCCAACGCCTGCGGGGGCAGGCGCGGCAGCTCGGGGTGAGCGCGGCCAGTCTGTTCCACCTGGCCTGGGCGCAGGTGCTGGCCACGCTCGCCAGCAAGCAACGCGTGGTGTTCGGCACAGTGTTGATGGGGCGACTGCAAGGGGCCGAAGCGACTGACCGGGCGCTGGGCATTTTCATCAACACCTTGCCGGTGCGGGTCGATGTCGACACCCAGAGCGTACGCATCGCCGTGCAGGCGACCCACGCGCGCCTGACCACCTTGATGCGCCATGAACACGCGCCGCTGGCGCTGGCCCAGCGCTGCAGCAGTGTGGCTGCGCCGACGCCGCTGTTCAGCGCCTTGCTCAATTACCGTCACAGCCACGGCGCCGGGTCGGCCAGCGCGCAAACCCTTTCCGCGTGGGAAGGCATCACTACTCTGCACTCGGAAGAGCGCACCAATTACCCGCTGACCCTGAGTATCGATGACCTCGGCGACGCCTTCAGCCTGACCTTGCTCGCCACCACTGAGGTCGATCCGCAGCGGGTGTGCGATTACATGCGCGGTGCCCTGAACGGCCTGGTGTCCGCGCTGGAACAGGCACCGGATTCGCCGATCAGCCAGGTGCCGATCCTGCCGGAGGCGGAGCGCGAGCAGATTTTGCGCGGCTTCAATGCGACCCGGGCCGACTACCCGCAAGGGCTGACCATTCACCAACGTTTCGAGGCGCAAGTCATCGAACGGCCGGAAGCGGTGGCGGCAGTGTTCCTCGGTGAACACGTGACCTATGCCGAGCTGAACCTGCACGCCAACGCCCTGGCCCATCATCTGATCAGCCTGGGCGTTCGCCCCGATGATCGCGTGGCCATCGTCGCTCGACGCGGGCTCGACACGCTGGCCGGACTGCTGGCGATTCTCAAGGCCGGGGCCGGTTACGTGCCGCTCGACCCGGCGCATCCGGCCGAGCGCCTGAGCTACCTGCTCAGCGACAGCGCCCCGGTGGTGGTGCTGACCCAGAGTGATCTGCGTGATCGGTTGCCGACACTGGACGTCCCGGTGATCGACCTCGACCGCCATTCCTGGCCGCTGAGCCTGGCCCTCGACCCGCGGGTGCCGGGATTGACCAACGAGCATCTGGCCTACGTGATCTACACCTCGGGCTCGACCGGGTTGCCCAAGGGCGTGATGGTCGAACACCGCACCCTGTCCAACCTCATCGACTGGCACTGTGGCGCGTTCGATCTGTGTGCCGGCCGCCACACTTCAAGCCTTGCCGGATTCGGCTTCGACGCCATGGCCTGGGAAGTCTGGCCGGCCCTGTGTGCCGGTGCGACCCTGCACCTGGCGCCGACCCGCGACGGCAACGAAGACATCGACGCCTTGCTCGACTGGTGGCGCGCGCAGCCGCTGGACGTGAGCTTCCTGCCCACTCCGGTGGCCGAATACGCTTTCAGTCAAAACCTCGAACACCCGACCTTGCGCACGCTGCTGATCGGCGGAGATCGCCTGCGGCAGTTCAGCCGTCACCAGCACTTCGATGTGATCAACAACTACGGTCCCACCGAAGCCACGGTGGTGGCGACCTCGGGCAAGGTCGACGCCGGGCAGGCGCTGCACATCGGTCGGCCGGTGAGCAATGCCACGGTCTATTTGCTGGATGACCAGCAACGTCCGGTGCCCATCGGGGTGGCGGGGGAGTTGTATGTCGGGGGCGCCGGGGTTGCCCGGGGTTATCTGAATCGTCCGGAACTGACGGCCGAGCGCTTTCTCGACGATCCGTTCAACAGCGGGCGCATGTACCGCACGGGTGACCTGGCGCGCTGGCAGAGCGACGGGACTCTCGAGTACCTGGGACGCAACGACGACCAGGTGAAGATTCGCGGCGTGCGCATCGAGCTGGGGGAAATTGAAACCCGGCTCAACCAGTTCCCCGGTATTCAGGAAGCGGTATTGCTGGCCCGCGAAGACGAACCCGGCCAGCCGCGTCTCGTCGCCTATTACACCGAACAGGCTCAGGTCGAACCGCAACCGGTGGCTGAGCTGCGTGCTTGCCTGCTGGCGCAGTTGCCCGAGTACATGGTGCCGGCGGCATTCGTGCGACTGGACGCATTGCCGCTGACCGCCAACGGCAAGGTTGACCGCAAAGCCTTGCCGGCGCCGGATCGCGCGGCGCTGTTCACTCGCGAGTACGAAGCACCGCAAGGCGAGTTGGAAACTACGCTGGCGCGAATCTGGGGCGAAGTGCTGCAGGTCGAGCGGGTCGGGCGCCGGGATCACTTCTTCGAACTGGGGGGGCATTCGCTGCTGGCGATGCGCATGGTGTCCCAGGTTCGCCAGCGCCTGGGCGTTGAACTGGTACTGAGCGAGTTGTTCGCCAATGCCGAACTGGCGGCGGTCGCCGAGGTGCTGGACCAGGCCGGGCGCAGCTCGCAACCGGCGATTGTCCCAGTGCCTCGCGACGGCGCGCTGCCGTTGTCGTTCGCCCAGCAACGGCTGTGGTTTCTGGCGCGCATGGAAGGGGTCAACACCGCCTACAACATTCCGCTGGGTCTGCGTTTGCACGGCCATCTCGACGAGGTGGCGCTGCAACAGGCATTGGCGCGGATCGTCGAGCGTCACGAAACCCTGCGCAGCCGTTTTGTTCCGCATGACGATGAGGTGCAGGTGATGATTGCGGCGGTCGACAGCGGCCTGCTGCGGGTCGAGGATCTGCGTCAGCATTCACGCGCCGACGAAGCCATGCAGGCATTGATCCGTGAACAGGCTTCGACACCGTTCGAGTTGCAGAACGATCCGTTGATTCGCGGGCGACTGGTGCGGCTGGCCGACGATCACCATGTATTGCTGTTGACCCTGCACCACATCATCTCCGATGGTTGGTCGATGGGCGTGCTGACCCGTGAACTGATGGCGCTGTATCAGGCGTTCAGTCATGGCGAGGCCGATCCGCTACCGCCACTGGCGCTGCAATATGCCGATTACGCGATCTGGCAACGCCGCTGGTTGAGCGGCGAAGTGCTGCAACGGCAGAGCGATTACTGGCAGCAGAATCTGGCCGGGGCCCCGACCTTGCTGGTGCTGCCGACCGATCGTCCGCGTCCGGCGCAACAGGATTACACCGGCAGCAGTGTCGAGTTCCGGCTGGACGGGCCACTGAGCGCCGGGCTCAAGGCGCTGAGCCAGCGGCACGGCGTGACGATGTACATGACGATGGTGAGCGCCTGGGCGCTGTTGCTCGGTCGCTTGTCCGGGCAATCGGACGTGGTGATTGGCTCGCCGATTGCCAACCGTGGCCGGGCGGAAATCGAAGGCTTGATCGGGCTGTTCATCAATACCCTGGCCCTGCGCATCGACACCTCCGGCGGGATCAGCGTCGAGGCGCTGCTGGCCCGGGTCAAGGCGTGCACGCTTGAGGCACAGGCCCATCAGGACCTGCCGTTCGAGCAGGTGGTGGAAGTCACCCGACCGGCGCGCAGTCTTTCCCACAGTCCGTTGTTCCAGAACACCCTGAGCTGGGAGAACAGCGTCGGGCCGGCGCTGGAGCTGGGTGAACTGGCGCTGGAAAGCGTGGCCGGTCCGACCCGTTTCGCCAAGTTCGACCTGTCGCTGACCCTGGGCGAAACCCGCGAGGGCATTCGCGGCGTGCTGGAATACGCCACGGCGTTGTTCGATCAGTCGACGATCCAGCGTTACGCCGGCTACTTCGAGCAATTGCTGCGCGGGATGGTTGCCAACGATCAGGCGGCGCTGGAACAACTGGACATGGTTCCGGCTCACGAGCGTGAACAGTTGCTGGTTGCGTTCAACGACACGCACGCGGAATTTGTGTCGGGGCTGACGATTGCGCAGCGATTCGAAGCGCAAGTGATCGAGCGACCCGAAGCGGTTGCGGCAGTCTGCCAGGGGCAGGCGTTGACCTTTGCCGAGCTGAACCGACAGGCCAATACCCTGGCCCATCACCTGATCGGGCTGGGTGTTCGCGCCGATGATCGGGTGGCCATCGTTGCCCGGCGCGGGCTCGACACGCTGATCGGGCTGGTGGCCATTCTCAAGGCGGGGGCCGGTTACGTGCCGGTGGATCCAGCGCACCCGGCGGAGCGTTTGAACTATCTGCTGAGCGACAGTGCGCCAGTGGCCGTGTTGTGCCTGAGTGATTTGCGTGAACGCCTGCCGGCGCTCGATGTACCGGTGATCGACCTCGATTTGCAGGGCTGGCCGGACACCGAACCCGGCAATCCGCAGGTGCCGGGCCTGACCAGCGAGCACCTGGCCTACGTCATCTACACCTCGGGCTCCACCGGTCTGCCCAAAGGCGTGATGGTCGAACACCACACCCTGAGCAACCTCGTCGACTGGCACTGCCGGGCGTTCGACCTGTGTGCGGGCCGCCACACTTCAAGCCTTGCCGGGTTCGGCTTCGACGCCATGGCCTGGGAAGTCTGGCCGGCCCTGTGTGCCGGTGCGACCCTGCACCTTGCGCCGGCCCGCGATGGCAGCGAAGACGTGGACGCGCTGCTCGACTGGTGGCGCGCGCAGCCGCTGGACGTGAGCTTCCTGCCGACACCGGTGGCCGAATACGCCTTCAGCCAGAACCTCGAACACCCGACCTTGCGCACGCTGCTGATCGGCGGCGACCGCTTGCGTCAGTTCAACCGCCAGCAGTCGTTCGATGTGGTGAACAACTACGGCCCGACCGAGGCCACGGTGGTTGCCACCTCGGGCATCGTCGAAGCGGGGCAGGCGTTGCACATTGGCAAACCGATTGCCAACGCGACGGTGTACCTGCTCGATGAGCAACTGCGTCCGGTACCGGTCGGCGTGGCCGGGGAGCTTTATGCAGGCGGCGCCGGTGTGGCTCGGGGTTACCTGAATCGTCCGGACCTGACCGAAGAACGTTTTGTAAACGACCCGTTCAATCATGGGCGCATGTATCGCACAGGCGACCTGGCCCGATGGCGCGCCGACGGTTCCATCGAGTACCTGGGGCGCAACGACGATCAGGTGAAGATCCGTGGTGTGCGTGTCGAGCTGGGCGAAATCGAAACCCGCCTCAACCAGTTGCCCGGCATCCAGGAAGCGGTGTTGCTAGCCCGCGAAGACGAACCTGGCCAAGTGCGGCTGGTGGCGTATTTCACCGAACAGCCACAGGTCGAACCGCTGGCCGTGGCGGAGCTGCGGGCGCATCTGCTGAGCCAGTTGCCGGAATACATGGTGCCGGCAGCCTTTGTCAGACTCGACGCCTTGCCACTGACTGCCAACGGCAAAGTCGATCGCAAGGCGTTGCCCGCGCCGGATCGCAGCGCCTTGTTCGCCCGCGACTATCAGGCGCCGCAAGGTGAACTGGAAACCACGTTGGCGCAGATCTGGGCCGAAGTGCTGCAAGTCGAACAGGTCGGGCGTCAGGATCACTTCTTCGAATTGGGCGGTCACTCGCTGCTGGCGATGCGCATGCTGTCTCAGGTACGCCAGCGACTGGGCGTGGAACTGACCCTCGCCGAGCTGTTCGCCAATGCTGAGCTCGCCGCCTTGGCCGAGGTGCTGGCCGAGTCCGGACGCTGCACGCAACCGGCGATCAGGCCGGTGCCACGCGAGGGCGCGCTGCCGTTGTCGTTCGCCCAGCAACGCTTGTGGTTCATGGCGCAACTGGAGGGCGCCAATACCGCCTACAACATTCCCCTCGGCCTGCGCCTGCGCGGTCGGCTCGACGAAGCGGCCCTGCAACGGGCACTGGCGCGGATCGTCGAGCGTCACGAAACCCTGCGCAGCCGTTTCGCCCAGTTCAACGAAGAAGCCCAGGTGCTGATCGCGCCCCTCGACAGCGGTGTGCTGTTGCGGGTCGAGGACTTGCGCCAGCACCCGCAGGCCGACGAAACCTTGCAGGCGCTGATTCAGGGCGAAGCGTCGGGGCCGTTCGATTTACAGGACGATCCGCTGATTCGCGGGCGTCTGGTGCGACTCGCCGATGATCATCATGTGCTGTTGCTGACCCTGCACCACATCGTCTCCGATGGCTGGTCGATGGGGGTGCTGACCCGCGAATTGATGGCGCTGTATCAGGCGTTCAGCCATGACGAGGCCGATCCGCTGCCGCCGCTGGCGTTGCAGTACACCGATTACGCCGTGTGGCAGCGCCGCTGGTTGAGCGGTGAAGTCTTGCAACGGCAGAGCGATTACTGGCAGCAGACCCTGGCCGGTGCGCCGGCGCTGTTGATGCTGCCGACCGACCGTCCACGCCCGGCCCGGCAGGACTACGCCGGCAGCAGTGTCGACATCCGGCTGGATGAACGTTTGAGCGCAGGTCTCAAGACGCTGTGTCAGCGGCATGGCGTGACGCCGTATATGGCGGTGATGAGCGCGTGGGCGATGTTGCTCGGACGCTTGTCCGGGCAATCGGACGTGGTGATCGGCTCGCCGGTCGCCAACCGTAACCGGGCGGAAATCGAAGGGCTGATCGGGCTGTTCGTCAACACGTTGGCCGTGCGCATCGACACCTCGGGCGCGCTGAGCGTCGAGGCGTTGCTGGCGCGGGTCAAGGCGTGCACGCTGCAAGCGCAGGCCCATCAGGATCTGCCGTTCGAGCAGGTGGTGGAAATCACCCGGCCGGTGCGCAGCCTGTCCCACAGCCCGTTGTTCCAGACGCTGCTTAGCTGGGACAGCGGCAGCGGCGCGACGCTGGCCCTCGGTGACCTGACGCTCGAAGGCGTGGCCGAGCCGAGTCACTTTGCCAAGTTTGATCTGTCGCTGACCTTGGGCGAGGCGCAAGGCGTGATCCGGGGTTCGCTGGAATACGCCACGGCGCTGTTCGATCAATCGACGGTTCAGCGTTATGCCGGTTACTTGCAGCAGCTGTTGCAGGCCATGGTCGCCAATGATCAGGCGCTGCTGGAGCAGGTGGACGTGCTGGCCGAGGATGAGCGTCGGTATTTGTTGCATCACTTCAATGCGACCGAAGTCGGCTATGACCTTCAGCAAAGCATTCATGGTCTGTTCGAGGCGCAGGTTTTGCGGTCGCCGCAGGCTGTGGCGGTGCTTTCCGGTGAACAGCGACTGAGTTATGCCGAGCT
>NZ_JARVSR010000017.1:0-7767 GCF_030209075.1 Pseudomonas sp. lyk4-R2A-10
TACCGGCCTGTCACGCCGGGGGTCGCGGGTTCGAGTCCCGTCCGCTGCGCCATATCTGTTTCAAGGACCACTGAACGCCTTGAAACACCGAAAGCAACCTCTGGTTGATTCGGAATCGATAGCAAAGACCCTGGTCGAAAGACCGGGGTTTTTTGTGTCTGAAATTTGGCCTCTCCAAAATTCCTCCTTTGTAGTCGGCGACGAACGCAAGTCGTGGCTCGTTCTATGCCATCCGGCAATCTCCCCTGCGTCCATGGGTCGCTGCGATGCAATGCCGCATTGATTTTTGATTCTTTAGTCAAATTTTTGTAACTGGTTGTTTGCTGCGAGCGCAGAAACCTTTAAAGTTAACCTTTCGGTCAGCTTTGCACTGTCAACACGCCCTTTGTTTAGCCAAAAAGGGCTTCTGCAAGACTCGAGATTCCCAGTAGATAACCAGAAGGGCGGATCCATAACCGCCCAGAGGATGATCCATGTCCAACCGTGAAATATCCCGGCGCTCGTTCCTTCAGGGCGGGCTGGTGGCGGGTGTGAGCGTTACGCTCACGCCGCTCAGCAGTCAGGCGCTCGGTGCCTTGATGGAAAACAGCGTGACCGTGCCGTCCGAGCAGTGGCTCGGCAACAACGGCAAGGCGCGCCAGCGTAACGATGCATTGTCCAAGGTCTGCGGCAGCAAGGTGTTTGCTCGCGACATCCGTTCCAAGGACATGCCGGGCTGGCCCCAGCAGCAAGGCCACGCCATGTTGCTGAAAACCATCAAGGCTGACCGCATCTACGACGGCTATGACCTGTCGTGGCTTGGCGCCGATCTGCAGCCTGACCGCATCGTCACCGCTGCCGACCTGGACAAGGACGGCATCGTGTTCCCTGAAGAGCACGCACCGGATCCTCTGCTGCCGGAAGGCAAGGTGCCGATGTTCATCGGTCACCCGGTCGCGATCCTGATCTGGAACGATTTCGAGCGTTTCCGCCAGGCCAAGAACAAACTCAAATTCAATGACAAAGCGATTCGTTACGGTGCCCATGTGCCGTTCTACGAAGGCGATCCCTATGGCAGTTTCCGCTACGTGCGCGTCGGTGGCCCGACGTCGGCGGACGAGGATGAGTTCGCCAGCCTCAAGGACTCGATCCTGTTCCCGATGCTGAAGAACCGTCGCCCGGTGTGGAATTCCCAGCCGAACCTGCACGGCAACCTGACCGAGCGCGGCCTGTTCTACGCCGACCGCATGAAGAAAGAGATCGACACCCCGCCGGACAACTGGCTGGTGTTCGACGAACGCTACAAGACCCCGTCGATCGAGCCGGCCGCGATGGAGCCGGACAACGGCAACGGCTGGTACGACCCAGCGACCAAGACCCTGCATTTCGTCGTCGCCACCCAATGTCCGCTGGAAACCGCCACCGAGACCGCGAAGATGATCGGACCGTCGCGTTTCGGCCTGGCGAACCTGAACATGCACCCGGGCTACACCGTCGGTTACGGTTCCAAGGACCACAACATTTTCGTTTACTACGCGGCTTTGGCGGCGTTGTACGGCGCAGGTGTGCCGATTCGCCTGGCCAACGACCGTTACGAGCAGTTCCAGAGCGGCATCAAGCGCCACCCGTTCGACATCCGTTACCAGTTGGCGGTGGACAAGACCGATCACAGCTTCAAGATTTTCCGTGCCGAGATGAGCGTCGATGGTGGCGGCCGGATCAACTACAGCCCGTCGGTGGCCGCCGTTGGCGCCACTGCCGCGCAATCGATCTACTACATGCCGCAGAACGACCTGCAGGTCACCGCTTACCATTCCCGTGCCGTTGAAGCAGGTTCGATGCGCGGTTACGGCACGCTGCAGAGCATGGCTTCCACCGAGATGATGGTCGACGAAATCGCTGATCGCCTTGGTGTCGACGCCATTGATCTGCGCCGCAAGAATGCGCTGCGTTCGGGGATGAAAAACACCCAGGGTGCGATCCCGGCCGGTGCGTTGCGCCTGCACGAGATTCTCGACAAGGCTTCGCTGCACGAAGTGTGGAAAAACCGCGACGCGATCAAGAAGCAGCGCGAAGCGGCAGACCCGGATAACTGGTATGGCGTAGGCTTTGCCATTTGCCAGAAAGACTTCGGCACCGGTTCCGAAGCACCGATGGCCAGCATCGAATTCACCGCTGACGGGCACATTTCCCTGCGTCATATCGGAATCGAGATCGGCACCGGCATGTCCACCTCGCAAGCGTTGGTGGTGGCTGACTTCCTCGGCAGCGCGGCTCACGACGTGAAGACCGGCGAAACCGAGTGGGATGAGATGCAGCTGGTGACCGCCGGCAACCCTTACATCATGAGCCAGGCCGAGCAGGACAACTTCCTGCGCAATCCGCGCTGGGTCGGCAAACTGGCGTCGGCCTCGTCGGCGACCAACTCCGCCTATTACTTCAGTCACGCCACCCGCGAAGCGGCGCGCGTGCTATTCAACCACGGTCTGTGGCCGGCAGCGCTGGAGATCTGGCGTCAGGGTCCATACGGCGGCCAGGCCAACCCTTACGTGGTGCGTCGCGAAGATGCGCACTGGGTCGACGGCAAACTGACCGCCAACGGTATGCAGCCGCTGACCTTCGAAGAGCTGGCCAAACGTGCTCACGAGCGCGGTCTGGTCACTGGTGCCACGGTTCACGGTTTCAACCGCTGGAGCTGGGCCGAAGCCGAATACAGCATCGACGGCGTGCGCGAGCGTCTGCCGCTCGACGGTCTGGCGGTGAAGTACGGCGACGGCGCCCCGAAAGCGAAAAAGGCACAGATGACCAGTGCCGGTTTCCACCTGTTGGATCGGCAGAATGTTGCCTATCCGGTGGTTCAACTGAACAACGCCGCCGTGACCTATTACAGTCCGGTCGCGACGCTGGTCGAGTTGAAGGTCAACAAAGGTTCGGCAGAAGTCGAAGTGCTCAACCATCACTCGTGGCTGGAATGCGGTCGGGTGCTGGTCGAAGAACTGGTTCGTGGCCAGCTCGAAGGCGGGATCGCCATGGGCATCGGTCACGCCTTGATGGAAGAGATGCCGCTATACGAAGGCGGGCCGGGGGAGGGTGACTGGAACTTCAACCGCTATCGCCTGCCGATGGCACGGCATGTGGCGGTGTGGAAGCAGACGTCGGAAATCCTGCCGCCGCTGTCCCCAAGCGACCCGTCCAAAGGCATCGCCGAAGTGGTGATGATCCCGGTGGTCGGCGCCATCGGTAACGCCGTGGCCCACGCCATCGGTAAACGTGTTCGCGATCTGCCAATCACTGCTGCGCGCATCAAGGAGGCCCTCAATGGCTAACCGTCCGCTTCAACTGACCCTCAACGGTCAATCCGTCGGCCCGGTGGACATCCCTGATGACCTGCCGATGATCGATTACCTGCACGAATACAAGAACCTCACCGGTTCGCGCCTGGGTTGCGGCCAGGGCATCTGCCACGCCTGCGTGGTGATCGTCGACAACCCGGACGGCAGCAGCGAAGAAGTGCGTACCTGCATCACCGGCGCGCATTACTTCGAGGGTAAGAAAGTCCGCACCATCGAAGGCCACGCCAAGCGTGACGAGCAAGGTCAGGTCACCGAGCTGAACCCGATCCAGCAGCGTTTCGTCGACGAATTCGCCTTCCAGTGCAGCTACTGCGCGCCGGGCTTCGTCAACGCCGCGACCGTGCTGGTGGAAAAGCTGCAACGCCAGCCGATCGTCGAAAGCAAACTGGAGCAAGTCATCGAGGACAGCCTCGGTCATCACGTCTGCCGTTGCACCGGGTACGTGCGTTACTACAACGCTACCCGCAACGTGCTGACCGATCTCGGCCTGGTCAAGGAGGGTTAAGCATGAAGCAATTACTGACCCGCCTGACCCTGGCGGTCGGGCTGGCTGCTCCTGTGTTGGCGGCGCATGCGGATGATCAGGTCAAGCGCGGCGAATACCTTGCCCGCGCGGCCGACTGCATGGCGTGCCACACGGCGCCAGGCGGTGCGCCGTTTGCCGGAGGCCTGCCGATCGTGTCGCCGTTCGGCACGATCTACGGCACCAACATCACTCCAAGCAAAGAGCACGGCATCGGTTTGTACAATGATGACGAATTCTTCGCTGCGCTCACTGAGGGCAAGCGTCGTGACGGCGCGAACCTCTATCCGGCGATGCCGTACACCTCCTACCACTTGATGCCGCGTGCGGATTCGGATGCGATTCATGCGTATCTGAAAACCGTCGAACCGATCGAGCGTGCAGCTCCGGTGACGAGCCTGAGCTTCCCGTTCAACGTGCGTCCGGGCTTGATTGGCTGGAACATGATGTATGGCAAAGCCTTGAAGCTCGAATCTGCCGAAGGCAAAAGCGAGGCGTGGAAACGCGGCCAGTACATGGTCGAAGTGCTTGGCCATTGCGGCGAATGCCACACGCCGCGCGGCCTGCCGGGCGCGATGCAGTTGGACAAGCGCCTGACCGGCGGCATCCTCAACGGCTACCTGGCACCGAGCCTGCTCGCCACTGATCTGGCGGCGCGCGGCTGGAACCATCAGGACCTGAGTACGTTCCTCAAGCACGGCATGAGCGCCCAGGGCACGATGTTCAACGAGATGTTTCCGGTGTTCCACAACAGCACTCAGGGTCTGAATGATCCGGATCTGGCGGCGATGGCGACTTTCCTGCTGGGCGACAAGCCTCCGGCGGCGAAAGAGCTGACCGAAGTGCCGGTGGAAAAACTCAGTGCCAGCGCTCAACGCGGCCGTCAGGAATACTTGAATGTCTGCGCTGGCTGTCATGCGGCCGGTGGCGAAGGCAAACCGCACATTGCGGTAGCCATGCGCGGCAACACCACGCTGCGCCTGGAAGATCCGCGCAACCTGTTGCGAGTGATCGAGGACGGTATCGGCGAACAGAAATTCGCCGGGTTCGAACACATGCAGCCGATGCCGGGTTTTGCCGACAAGCTCAGTGCCGAACAACTGACCGATCTGCTGAACTACCTGCGTCAGGGGTGGGGTGGGCAGTCGGCCGAGCTGGCGGTCGGCGATGTGCAGAAGCTTCAGGCTGATGCTCCGTCCATCGAGCACAAGGCGCACTGATCATGCAGCATCTCGATCTGCAAGTTGTGCGCCGGGCGCTGGAGTGGTCGACGGCGGGGCAGCGCATCTGGCTGTGTACCGTGCTGACGACCTACGGTTCGGCGCCCCGCGCGCCGGGTTCACTGCTGGCGGTGAACGACGGCGGGCAGTGGATCGGGTCGTTGTCCGGTGGTTGCGTCGAGGAAGACTTTCTCGAGCGCGTCGCCGAAGGTGCGTTTCTCGATTCGATCAATGTCGTGCGTTATGGCGAAGGTGACGATCCGCGTTCTCGGGTCAGCCTGCCGTGCGGCGGTATTCTCGATGTGCTGGTAGAGAAATTTGACGCCGGCTGCGATGTGCAGGCGCACCTGCGTGAACTCGAATCGGCGTTGCTGGGGCAGCGCCGGTTGATTCGCGAGGTCGATCTGACCACCGGAGCGCGCAGCCTGTTTGCCGATCGCGAGCAGGGCGCGCGGATCGAGCGTGAAATCGACCGGGTACGGATCCGCATCGGGGCCGCCCAGCGTTTGCTGCTGGCCGGCTATTCCAGCGTGGCGCAGGCCTGTGCGGAGTTCGCGGTCGGTCTCGGCTTCGAAGTGATTCTCTGCGACCCGCGTGATGAAGTGCTGGAAGGCGTGGTGCTCAATGGCGTGGAGATCCGCCGGCAATTGCCGTCGGTGTTCATCGCCGATGGCGGTTGTCACCGTGATACAGCGGTGGTGGCGTTGACCCACGATCCGCGCATCGACGATCTGGCGATGATGGAAGCTGTGCGCACCGAGGCGTTTTACATCGGCGTGATGGGTTCGTTGCAGACTTCACAAAAGCGCTTCGAGCGTTTGCGCCGGATTGGCGGGCTGGGGGAGAGCGAGCTGGCGCGAATTCATGCGCCGATCGGCCTCAACCTTGGCAGCAAGACGCCGGCGGAAATTGCTTTGGCGGTGCTCGCAGATATCCTGCGGATTCGCAGCGGCATTGCACGCGATCAGTTGTGATTGATGCTGGATGTAAAAAGGGCCACTTTTCAGTGGCCCTTTTTTTGCTCATCAGAAACCGAGCTTGTCGCGCAGTCCGTAGTACCACGCGCCCAGTGCGGCAAACGGTGTGCGCAGCAGTTGCCCGCCGGGGAACGGGTAGTGCGGCAGGTCGGCAAACGCATCGAAGCGCTCGGCTTGTCCGCGCAGAGCCTCGGCCAGTACCTTGCCGGCCAGGTGTGTGTAGGTCACGCCGTGGCCACTGCAGCCTTGAGAATAATAGATGTTGTCGCCCAGACGTCCGACCTGAGGCAGGCGCGACAGGGTCAGCAGGAAATTGCCGGTCCAGGCGTAGTCGATTTTCACGTCCTTGAGCTGCGGGAAGGCCTTGAGCATTTTCGGGCGGATGATCGCTTCGATGTTCGCCGGATCCCGCGCGCCATATACCACGCCGCCGCCGAAGATCAGGCGTTTGTCGCCGGTGAGGCGGTAGTAGTCGAGCAGGTAATTGCAGTCTTCTACGCAGTAGTCCTGCGGCAGCAAGGATTTCGCCAGTTCATCGCCGAGCGGTTCGGTGGTGATGACCTGAGTGCCGCACGGCATCGATTTGGCCGCCAGTTCCGGCATCAGATTGCCGAGGTAGGCGTTGCCGGCAACGATGATGAATTTGGCTCGGACCTTGCCCTGCGGTGTATGCACGACCGGGTTGGCGCCGCGTTCGATGCGCACGGCCGGCGACTGTTCATGGATGGTGCCGCCCAGGGATTCCACAGCGGCGGCTTCGCCCAGCGCCAGGTTAAGCGGGTGGATGTGGCCGCCGCTCATGTCGAGCATGCCACCGACATATTGGTCACAAGCCACCACTTCGCGGATGCGGCGTTGATCGAGCAGTTCCAGTTGGGTATGGCCGAAGCGTTCCCACAAGCGCTTCTGCGATTCCAGGTGGCCCATTTGCTTGGCGGTGAGGGCGGCGAATACGCCACCGTCCTTCAAGTCGCACTGAATGTTGTACTTGCTGACGCGCTCACGAATGATCCGGCCGCCTTCGAACGCCATCTGCCCAAGCAGTTGCGCCTGCTTCGGGCCGACGCTGCGTTCGATCACATCGATGTCACGGCTGTAGCTGTTGACGATTTGCCCGCCATTGCGCCCCGAAGCGCCGAAACCGACCTTGGCGGCTTCCAGCACGGTCACGCGAAAACCGTTCTCCAGCAGGAACAGGGCCGAGGAGAGTCCCGTATAACCAGCGCCGATCACACAGACATCCGTCTCCACGTCATCCTGCAGGGCAGGGCGTGGTGGTACGGCGTTGGCCGACGCAGCGTAATAAGACTCTGGGTAAGGGGTGTTCGCCATCCTGCAGCCTCTGTTTAATATATTTTACGAGTGCAGCGATCCTACCCCAGTTGAAAAACCTCCGCCAGCCACCGAGAAATCTTCTTGCGCCGGGTCAAAATTAAATATTTTGCATATTCATAGGGTTAGGTGAAAAAAAGGTGTTGACACCCCTCCGGAATTCCGTAGAATGCCGCCTCACAGCAGGCACGTAGCTCAGTTGGTTAGAGCACCACCTTGACATGGTGGGGGTCGTTGGTTCGAGTCCAATCGCGCCTACCAAACAAAATCCGCTCTGCTGGGCGGTCTAGAAGGGCCCACCGAAAGGTGGGCCCTTTTTTGTTGTCTGTGTCTCGTCCTGAATAAGGTTTACACCTTCTGACCCATTCTCAGGAGGGAGTAAT
>NZ_JARVSR010000025.1:0-5501 GCF_030209075.1 Pseudomonas sp. lyk4-R2A-10
GCACCGGCGACCTGGCGCGCTATCGCGCCGACGGCGTGATCGAGTACGCCGGGCGTATGGACCATCAGGTGAAGATCCGTGGCCTGCGTATCGAACTGGGCGAAATCGAAGCGCGTCTGGCCGAGCACGATGACGTGCGCGAGACCGTGGTCATCGCCCAGGACGGCTCGTTGCTGGTGGGTTATGTGGTGCCGAACGACGCCCGTCTGGTGGATGCCGACGAGGCCAGTCGCAGCGAACTGGTCCAGCGTCTTAAAGAACACCTCGCCCGGAACGTTCCTGACTATATGGTTCCGCTGCACTGGGTGCTGCTGGCGAAAATGCCGGTCAGCCCGAACGGCAAACTCGAACGCAAGGCACTGCCCAAGTTCGATGCCAGCCAGGCGCAGCAGGCCTTTGTCGCGCCGTCCACTGAACTGCAACAACAAGTGGCGGCGATCTGGCAGGACGTGCTGCAACTGGAGCGCATCGGCCTCAACGACAACTTCTTCGAACTGGGCGGCCACTCCTTGTTGGCCGTCACCGTGGTTTCGCGCCTGCAACTGGAACTGGGCCTGAAGCTGACACCGCAATTGATTTTCCAGCACCCCGCGCTTGGCGATTTCGTCAGCCAGCTGGACGCCGCCGATGAGCAAGTCGATATGTTGAAACTGAGCAAGCTGGAATCCCTGCTTGATGAAATGGAGGAGGCTTGATGGATAGGAATGTCGCACTGAAGATTGCCAGGCGGTTCATTTGTCTGCCCCTGGAAAAGCGCACGCTCTATCTTGAAAAGATGCTCCAGGAAGGGGTTTCCCCCGCGAACCTGCCGATCCCGCAGACCCGCGAGGAATTCACCGCGATCCCGTTGTCCTTCGCTCAGGACCGGCAATGGTTTGTCTGGCAGATGGACCCGCACAGTGCGGCCTACAACATTCCGACCGCGCTGCAGTTGCGCGGCACCCTCGACGTGCCGGCGCTGGAGCGTGCGTTCAACGCCGTGATCGCCCGTCACGACAGCCTGCGCACCACCTTCGGTCAGGACGACGAGGGCTCTGTGCAGGTGATTCACGCGCAGCTGCCGCTGACGATTGCGGTGGATGCGCTGGATAGCGCGGCGGATCCGGCGCAACGCGAGCAGCAGATTCAGGCTTACATCAACGAACAGTTGCACCTTCCGTTCGATCTGCAGACCGGTCCGCTGATGCGCGCCAACCTGCTGCGTCTGGCGGATGACGAGCATGTGCTAGCCGTCACCGTGCACCACATTGCGGCCGATGGCTGGTCGATGCGGGTCATGGTCGAAGAGCTGGTGCAGCTGTATTCCGGTTATGCACAGGGGCGCGATGTCAGCCTCGCCGAATTGCCGATCCAGTACGCCGACTACGCCATCTGGCAGCGGCACTGGATGGAGGCGGGCGAGCGGGCGCGGCAACTGGCTTACTGGCAGGAACAACTGGGCACCGACCATTCGGTGCTGCAACTGCCGACCGATTTTCCTCGACCGTCGGTGCAGAGCTTCCGTGGCCAGCGGCTCGATGTGAGCCTCGACAGCCAATTGGCTGCCGGTTTGAAAACCCTTGCCCAGCGCGAAGGCATGACCGTGTTCATGGTCTTGCTGGCCTCGTTCCAGGCCTTGTTGCACCGCTACAGCGGCCAGAACGAAATCAGCGTCGGCGTGCCCAACGCCAACCGCAACCGGGTCGAGACCGAGCGCCTGATCGGCTTCTTCGTCAACACTCAGGTGCTCAAGGCACGCATTGACCCGCAAGCGAGTTTTCGCAGCCTGCTGCAACAGGTCAAGCAATCGGCGATGGGCGCCCAGGCGCATCAGGAGCTGCCGTTCGAACAGTTGGTGGAAGCCCTGCAACCGGAACGCAGCCTGAGCCACAGCCCGCTGTTCCAGGTGATGTTCAACCACCAGAATCTGGCGACTGGCGAGTCGCAGCGAGGCGCGCGTCTGCCGGGTCTGCAAATCGATCCGCTGAGCATGGCCAGCCAGACTGCCCAGTTCGACCTGAGCCTGGACACCTTCGAGACCCCGCAAGGCCTTGGCGCTCAACTGACCTTTGCCACCGATCTGTTCAGCGCCGCGACCATCGAACGGATGGCCGCGCATTGGCAAAACCTGTTGGCAGCGGTTGTGGCCGACGCGAGTTGCTCGCTGGCCGAACTGGTGTTGCTCGACAGCGCAGAACGCGAGCTGATTGTCGAAGGCTGGAACGCCACCGCCACCGAATACCCGCTGTCGCGCAGCGTGCATTCGCTGATCGAAGATCAGGTGCGCGCCACGCCGGACTCGCTGGCGCTGGTGTTCGGCGAGCAACGTCTGACCTATGCCCAGCTCAACGCCCGCGCTAATCAGTTGGCAGATGTATTGATCGAACACGGTGTTGGCCCGGAAGTGCTGGTCGGCATCTCGGTCGAGCGTTCGCTGGAAATGGTTGTCGGCCTGTTGGCAATTCTCAAGGCGGGCGGTGCGTATCTGCCGCTGGATCCGGAGTATCCGCAGGATCGTCTGGCCTACATGTTCGAGGACAGCGGCATTGCCTTGCTGCTGACCCAAAGTCATCTGCTGGCACAACTGCCGGTTCCGGCCGGGTTGCGCAGTCTGGTGCTCGATCAGGACGGTGACTGGCTGGAAGGTCGCAGCGAAGCCAATCCGGAGCTGAACCTCGATCCGGAAAACCTCGCGTACGTGATCTACACCTCCGGCTCGACCGGCAAACCGAAAGGCGCGGGCAACCGCCACTCGGCGCTGGTCAACCGTTTGTGCTGGATGCAGCAGGCCTATCAGCTGACCGCTGACGACAGCGTACTGCAAAAGACCCCGTTCAGTTTCGACGTGTCGGTGTGGGAATTCTTCTGGCCGCTGATGACCGGTTCTTCGTTGGTGGTGGCTGCTCCGGGTGCGCACCGGGATCCGGCGCAACTGATTCAGGTGATCACCGAACAACGCATCACCACGCTGCACTTTGTGCCGTCGATGTTGCAGGCGTTCCTGCAGGATCCGGCGGTGGCCGAATGCACCAGCCTGACCCGGATCGTGTGCAGCGGTGAAGCGTTGCAGGTCGATGCGCAGCAGCAGGTGTTCGCCAAGTTGCCGAACGCCGGACTGTTCAACCTCTACGGTCCGACCGAAGCGGCGATCGACGTCACCCACTGGACGTGCCGCGACGAAGGTCGCGACAGCGTGCCGATCGGTCAGCCGATTGCCAACCTCAGCACCTACATCCTCGACAACAGCCTGGCGCCGTTGCCGGTGGGTGTGATCGGCGAGTTGTACCTGGGCGGCGAAGGCCTGGCCCGGGGTTACCACCGTCGTCCGGCGCTGACCGCCGAACGCTTTGTTACCAGCCCGTTCGGTGACGGCCAGCGCCTGTACCGCACCGGCGACCTGGCGCGCTATCGCGCCGACGGCGTGATCGAGTACGCCGGGCGCATGGACCATCAGGTAAAGATCCGTGGCCTGCGCATCGAACTGGGCGAAATCGAAGCCCGCCTGGCCGAACACGATGACGTACGCGAGACCGTGGTCATCGCTCAGGATGGTTCGTTGCTGGTGGCCTACGTGGTGCCCGACGACGAAGCGTTGTTGAGTGCCGACGACGCCACACACAGCGCGAAAAACCTCGAACTCAAGGCGCATCTGGGGCAGAGCCTGCCGGAGTTCATGGTGCCGCAGCACTGGGTCTGGCTGGAAAAAATGCCGGTCAGCCCCAACGGTAAACTCGAACGCAAGGCGTTGCCGAAGTTTGATGCCAGCACCCTGCAAAACACCTTTGTCGCGCCGCAGACCGACCTGCAAAAACACGTCGCGACGATCTGGCAGGACGTGCTCAAGCTCGAACGCGTCGGCCTGACCGACAACTTCTTCGAGCTGGGCGGGCATTCGCTGCTGGTGACCCAGGTGGTGTCGCGCATCCGTCGCACGCTGGATATTCAGGTGCCGCTGCGCACGCTGTTCGAACACAGCAGCCTGGAAGCCTTTGTCCGCGTCCTCGATGCCGATCAGCAGACCACGCAAACCCCGATTCCACAGGTCAGCCGCGAGCAACCGCTGGCGTTGTCCTACGCCCAGGAACGTCAATGGTTCCTGTGGCAGATGGACCCGCAAAGCGCCGCCTACAACATTCCCACCGCGCTGCGCCTGCATGGCGAACTCGATCGTGCGGCTCTGGAGCAAAGCTTCCAGGCGCTGATCCAGCGCCACGAAAGCCTGCGCACGGCGTTTGTCGATACCGACGGGCGCGTGCAGCAAGTGATCCGGCCGAGCGGGCAGGTGGCGTTTTACGAGCAGACGCTGGCCAACGCCACGGATGAGCAGATCAAAGTCTTCGTCGAACAGCAGACCCGGCAGGCGTTCGACCTGTTGGCGGGCGAGTTGCTGCGAGTGGCCTTGCTGCGCATCAGCGACACCGACCATGTGTTGGTCCTGACCCTGCACCACATCGTCTCCGATGGCTGGTCGATGCAGGTGATGATCGAAGACCTGATCGCCTGTTACGCAGCGTTCAGCCAAGGCCGCACGGCCGAGTTGCCGGCGCTGGCGGTGCAGTACGCCGATTACGCGGTGTGGCAGCGCGAGTGGATGGACAACGGCGAGCGCGAACGGCAGCTGACGTACTGGAAAACTCAACTGGGGAGCCAGCAACCGCTGCTGGAAATGCCGGCCGACCATCCGCGTCCCGCCGTGCAGAGCTTCCGCGGTGCGCGCCTGAACGTGACCATCGAACCGGCGCTGGGTGACGCACTCAAGGCGCTGGCGCGGCGTGAAGGCGTGACCGTGTTCATGTTGCTGCTGGCCTCGTTCCAGACCCTGTTGCACCGCTACAGCGGTCAGTCGGATATCCGCGTCGGGGTGCCGATCGCCAACCGCAATCGTCTGGAAATCGAGCGGTTGATCGGCTTCTTCGTCAACACCCAGGTGCTGCGGGCCGAGTTCGACCCGGCGCTGGATTTCGCCCGGTTGCTGCAGCAGGTCAAGCACACCGCGATTGCCGCGCAAATGCATCAGGACCTGCCGTTCGAGCAACTGGTCGATGCCTTGCAGCCTGAACGCAATCTGAGCCACAGCCCGTTGTTTCAGGCGATGTTCAACCACCGCACCGAAGCCGAGTCCGATCTGGTCGCGCAATTGCCGGGGCTGAACCTGCAAAGCCTGAGCTGGGAACACCGGACCGCGCAGTTCGACCTGGCGCTGGACACCGGCGACAGCCCGGAAGGCCTGGATGCGTCCTTTACATACGCTACCGATCTGTTCGAGGCGAGCAGCATCCGGCGCCTCGCCGGGCATTGGCTGAACCTGCTCAACGCCGTCGTGACTGACGCGACACGTCCGTTGGCTGAGCTGGTGCTGCTTGACGGTGCAGAACGCGAACTGATTGTCGAAGGCTGGAACGCCACCGCCACTGAATACCCACTGTCACGCAGCGTGCACTCGCTGATCGAGGATCAGGTACGTGCCACCCCGGACGCTCTGGCGCTGGTGTTCGGCGAACAACGTTTGACCTATGCCCAGC
>NZ_JARVSR010000027.1:0-3028 GCF_030209075.1 Pseudomonas sp. lyk4-R2A-10
TCATTGCGTCTTCACACACCGCAATCTGGTTGCTCTGGTTTAGAGAGCCGACGCAAATTGCTTGGGTGTTATATGGTCAAGCCTCACGGGCAATTAGTATTGGTTAGCTCAACGCCTCACAGCGCTTACACACCCAACCTATCAACGTCGTAGTCTTCGACGGCCCTTCAGGGAACTCAAGGTTCCAGTGAGATCTCATCTTGAGGCAAGTTTCCCGCTTAGATGCTTTCAGCGGTTATCTTTCCCGAACATAGCTACCCGGCAATGCCACTGGCGTGACAACCGGAACACCAGAGGTTCGTCCACTCCGGTCCTCTCGTACTAGGAGCAGCCCCTCTCAAATCTCAAACGTCCACGGCAGATAGGGACCGAACTGTCTCACGACGTTCTAAACCCAGCTCGCGTACCACTTTAAATGGCGAACAGCCATACCCTTGGGACCGGCTTCAGCCCCAGGATGTGATGAGCCGACATCGAGGTGCCAAACACCGCCGTCGATATGAACTCTTGGGCGGTATCAGCCTGTTATCCCCGGAGTACCTTTTATCCGTTGAGCGATGGCCCTTCCATACAGAACCACCGGATCACTAAGACCTACTTTCGTACCTGCTCGACGTGTCTGTCTCGCAGTCAAGCGCGCTTTTGCCTTTATACTCTACGACCGATTTCCGACCGGTCTGAGCGCACCTTCGTACTCCTCCGTTACTCTTTAGGAGGAGACCGCCCCAGTCAAACTACCCACCATACACTGTCCTCGATCCGGATAACGGACCTGAGTTAGAACCTCAAAGTTGCCAGGGTGGTATTTCAAGGATGGCTCCACGCGAACTGGCGTCCACGCTTCAAAGCCTCCCACCTATCCTACACAAGCAAATTCAAAGTCCAGTGCAAAGCTATAGTAAAGGTTCACGGGGTCTTTCCGTCTAGCCGCGGATACACTGCATCTTCACAGCGATTTCAATTTCACTGAGTCTCGGGTGGAGACAGCGCCGCCATCGTTACGCCATTCGTGCAGGTCGGAACTTACCCGACAAGGAATTTCGCTACCTTAGGACCGTTATAGTTACGGCCGCCGTTTACCGGGGCTTCGATCAAGAGCTTCGCGTTAGCTAACCCCATCAATTAACCTTCCGGCACCGGGCAGGCGTCACACCCTATACGTCCACTTTCGTGTTTGCAGAGTGCTGTGTTTTTAATAAACAGTCGCAGCGGCCTGGTATCTTCGACCGGCGTGGGCTTACGCAGCAAGTGCTTCACCCTCACCGGCGCACCTTCTCCCGAAGTTACGGTGCCATTTTGCCTAGTTCCTTCACCCGAGTTCTCTCAAGCGCCTTGGTATTCTCTACCCAACCACCTGTGTCGGTTTGGGGTACGGTTCCTGGTTATCTGAAGCTTAGAAGCTTTTCTTGGAAGCATGGCATCAACCACTTCGTCGCCTAAAGGCAACTCGTCATCAGCTCTCGGCCTTGAAACCCCGGATTTACCTAAGATTTCAGCCTACCACCTTAAACTTGGACAACCAACGCCAAGCTGGCCTAGCCTTCTCCGTCCCTCCATCGCAATAACCAGAAGTACAGGAATATTAACCTGTTTTCCATCGACTACGCTTTTCAGCCTCGCCTTAGGGACCGACTAACCCTGCGTCGATTAACGTTGCGCAGGAAACCTTGGTCTTTCGGCGTGGGTGTTTTTCACACCCATTGTCGTTACTCATGTCAGCATTCGCACTTCTGATACCTCCAGCAAGCTTCTCAACTCACCTTCACAGGCTTACAGAACGCTCCTCTACCGCATCACTTGCGTGATACCCGTAGCTTCGGTGTATGGTTTGAGCCCCGTTACATCTTCCGCGCAGGCCGACTCGACTAGTGAGCTATTACGCTTTCTTTAAAGGGTGGCTGCTTCTAAGCCAACCTCCTAGCTGTCTAAGCCTTCCCACATCGTTTCCCACTTAACCATAACTTTGGGACCTTAGCTGACGGTCTGGGTTGTTTCCCTTTTCACGACGGACGTTAGCACCCGCCGTGTGTCTCCCATGCTCGGCACTTGTAGGTATTCGGAGTTTGCATCGGTTTGGTAAGTCGGGATGACCCCCTAGCCGAAACAGTGCTCTACCCCCTACAGTGATACATGAGGCGCTACCTAAATAGCTTTCGAGGAGAACCAGCTATCTCCGAGCTTGATTAGCCTTTCACTCCGATCCACAGGTCATCCGCTAACTTTTCAACGGTAGTCGGTTCGGTCCTCCAGTCAGTGTTACCTAACCTTCAACCTGCCCATGGATAGATCGCCCGGTTTCGGGTCTATTCCCAGCGACTAGACGCCCTATTAAGACTCGCTTTCGCTACGCCTCCCCTATTCGGTTAAGCTCGCCACTGAAAATAAGTCGCTGACCCATTATACAAAAGGTACGCAGTCACAGAACAAAGTCTGCTCCCACTGCTTGTACGCATACGGTTTCAGGATCTATTTCACTCCCCTCTCCGGGGTTCTTTTCGCCTTTCCCTCACGGTACTAGTTCACTATCGGTCAGTCAGTAGTATTTAGCCTTGGAGGATGGTCCCCCCATATTCAGACAAAGTTTCTCGTGCTCCGTCCTACTCGATTTCATGACTAAGAGACTTTCGCGTACAGGGCTATCACCCACTATGGCCGCACTTTCCAGAGCGTTCCGCTAATCTCAAAGCCACTTAAGGGCTAGTCCCCGTTCGCTCGCCACTACTAAGGGAATCTCGGTTGATTTCTTTTCCTCAGGGTACTTAGATGTTTCAGTTCCCCTGGTTCGCCTCTTGCACCTATGTATTCAGTACAAGATAACCATCTTATGATGGCTGGGTTCCCCCATTCAGACATCTCCGGATCAAAGTCTGTTTGCCGACTCCCCGAAGCTTTTCGCAGGCTACCACGTCTTTCATCGCCTCTGACTGCCAAGGCATCCACCGTATGCGCTTCTTCACTTGACCATATAACCCCAAGCAATCTGGTTATACTGTGAAGACGACATTCGCCGAAAATTCGAATTTCTCAA
>NZ_JARVSR010000029.1:0-2920 GCF_030209075.1 Pseudomonas sp. lyk4-R2A-10
AATTCCGAAACCCCAATTGCGAAAGCAGTTGGGGTTTTGTTTTGCCCGCAGGAAATTGGATTGTTTGAATTCTATGCAGCGGCCCGGTGCATGGCTATTATTCGGGCCTCATTCTGAGGCGAGACCTGCATGCTGACGTTGTTGAACCTTCTGAAGGATGGTCGATTCCATTCCGGTCAGGCTCTGGGGGCTGCCCTGGGAATTAGTCGAAGTGCGGTGTGGAAGCAGCTTCAGCACCTGGAGGCTGAGCTTGGGTTATCCATACATAAAGTCCGGGGGCGGGGCTATCAATTAGCCTCGCCATTGACTTTGCTTGACTCGCTCGAGATAGCGGAAAGTCTTCCTGGCTGGTCTGTCAGTATCTTTGATTCCGTCGACTCTACTAATGCTGAATCGTTGCGCGCGGTGGATCGGGGGCGGGCGGCTCCCTTTCTTGTACTGGCCGAGCTCCAAAGATCAGGGCGTGGGCGCAGGGGGCGTAAATGGGTGAGTCCGTTTGCTGAAAACCTCTATTACAGCCTCGTGTTGCGCATCGATGGTGGGATGCGTCAGCTTGAGGGGTTAAGTCTTGTTGTTGGTCTCGCGGTCATGCAGGCCTTGCATGCGCTTGGGGTGCCAGGTGCAGGGCTGAAATGGCCCAATGATGTATTGGTCGGGCGAAAAAAAATCGCCGGGATCCTGTTGGAGCTGGTTGGCGATCCGGCAGACGTGTGTCATGTAGTGTTGGGCATAGGCATTAATGTGAACATGCAAGCTACAGATGAAGTCGATCAGCAATGGACTTCAATGCGTCTGGAGTCGGGTAAATCTTGTGATCGCAATATTCTGGCGGTTGAGCTGAGTAAGCAGCTGCAACTCTATTTGCAGCGTCACCAATCGGGCGGCTTCTCTGTGCTTCGGGCGGAGTGGGAGGCGAGCCATTTGTGGCAGGGGCAGCCGGTTTCTCTCACTGCGGGGGTCAATCAAGTAGATGGTGTGGTGCTGGGAATCGATAATCAAGGCGCACTGCGGCTAAAGGTAGACGGTGTGGAAAAAGTCTTTAGTGGTGGTGAGCTCAGCTTGAGGTTGCGTGATGATTCTTGAGCTTGATTGTGGAAACAGCTTTATCAAGTGGCGTGTGCTGCGGGCTGAGGCGGGAGCCTTGATCGCGGAAGGAGTGGTCGACTCTGATGGCGCCTTGGTCGACAATCTAAGGTCGCTTGAGAAGGTATCTCTCGTCAAATGTCGCCTTGTTAGCGTAAGAACTGAAGATGAGACCAATTTGCTTATTGGCTTGCTTAAGCAGGAGTTCGGCATTTCCGTTGTCTGTGCGGCGCCCGCTCGCGAGATGTCCGGCGTAAAGAATGGTTACGACGATTATGAGCGCCTTGGCCTCGATCGTTGGCTTGCGATGCTTGGTGGTTTTCACCTGGCTAAAGGGGCTTGTCTGGTTCTAGATTTCGGGACGGCGGTGACCGCCGATTTTATCTCCGCGGACGGTGAGCATTTGGGAGGCTTCATTTGTCCCGGCATGCCGCTGATGCGTAATCAACTGCGTACCCATACTCGAAAAATTCGCTATGGAGATCTCGCGGCGGAGCGGGCATTGACGAGCCAGGCTCCGGGGCGCAATACAGTTGAGGCTGTAGAGCGTGGCTGTTCGTTGATGCTCAGAGGATTCGTGTTGACGCAGTTGGAGATGGCGCGTTCCTACTGGGGTGATGACTACCGAGTCTTCATCACCGGTGGTGATGCGGAGCTGGTCTCGGATGTCGCGCCTGAGGCTCGGGTTGTTTCCGATTTGGTGTTCGTGGGTTTGGCTATGGCGTGTCCTTTGTCCTGAGGTTTGTATGCGTTGGTTGTTCCTCCTGCTTCTGGTACTCAATGTGTTTTATTACGTCTGGCATCAGCAGGAGGCCCCTCTGCGCGCAAAGGATGTCACGCCGCTCAGTCTTTATCGTGGCTCGCAACAGGATATTCGCCTGTTGAGTGAGGCTGGAGGTGATGCTTCCCGTGAAAAAAGGACTGGGGGAAAGCCTGATGGGCAGTGCCTATATATAGGCGGCTTGGGTCTACCTGAGTCTGCTCAGGTGTTGGAACAGCGTTTGACGGAGCTTGGAGCAAAAGCTCTTCCTTCGTCAAAAGAGTCTTCCGGCGGCTCATATTGGTTCCAGATTACGCCCGAAACCCAGCGTTTGCTGGGTGATGCTCAGCTACAAAACCTTTCCAAGGAATTCAATGAGTTAAAACATAAAATAATGCTGTGCGAGGGGGTTGCACCTGCGGAATAGTTTGCATAGAATGGCGCCCGCTCCACAGCGAAGACCTGAAAAGGTTGATGCAGTGGGGTGGTGTCAATGCAGCTAACCTCAGGTTTTTAAATGAGAAAATGCTTGACAGAGGTTTGGCATGGTATAGAATGCCGGCCTGATTAGGAGGGGTTCCCGAGCGGCCAAAGGGATCAGACTGTAAATCTGACGTCTACGACTTCGAAGGTTCGAATCCTTCTCCCTCCACCAGATTTTAGCGTGAGCTGCAAGCTCCGCGGGTATAGTTTAGTGGTAGAACCTCAGCCTTCCAAGCTGATGATGCGGGTTCGATTCCCGCTACCCGCTCCAAGTTTGCAGGTTGTGCAAAGTGTTACGCTCTTGTAGCTCAGTTGGTAGAGCACACCCTTGGTAAGGGTGAGGTCAGCGGTTCAAATCCGCTCAAGAGCTCCATATAACAAGGCAGATATGAAAATATCTGCCTTTGTTTTAATGGCTCGTGTCGTTTGCTCAATTTCTTCTGTTAGGGGTGATATCGATGGCTAAGGAAAAATTTGATCGTTCCCTGCCGCACGTCAACGTTGGCACCATCGGTCACGTAGACCACGGTAAGACCACGCTGACCGCTGCTCTGACTCGCGTCTGCTCCGAAGTTTTCGGTTCGGCCGTAGTTG
>NZ_JARVSR010000023.1:0-2133 GCF_030209075.1 Pseudomonas sp. lyk4-R2A-10
GTACGCGTCACCTACAAAGAGCACACGCTGGCGGCCAACGTCGAGCGTCTGACCTTCACCGGCACCGGCTCGTTTACCGGCGCGGGCAACGACAGCGACAACATCATCACCGGCGGCGCGAGCAACGACATCCTCAAGGGCGGCGGCGGTGCCGACCAGTTCTTCGGTGGGGCAGGCATGGACACCGCGTCCTACGACGACAGCACCGTCGGCGTCACGCTTGATCTGAAGACCGGAATCAACAGCGGAATCGCTGCGGGCGATGTCTATAACAGCATCGAAGCGATTGCCGGCTCGAAGTACAACGACACGTTCTTTGCTGACAGCCGAGTGTTTGCTTTCGACGGTGGCACTGGCTTCGATACGGTCGACTATTCAACCTCAGCCGAGGCCGTCAATGTCGAGATTCGTCCGGGCACCAGCTTGGCGGGAACCGGTGGCGATGCGCAGGGCGATACCCTGACCAACATCGAAAAAGTCGTCGGCTCGGCCTTCAACGACACCTTCACCGCCGCGGCTATCAGCTACGCGACTTTCGAGGGCGGTGCCGGTGATGACATCTACTACGTCAACGGCGGTGGCGTAACGATCATCGAACAGGCGGGTGGTGGTAACGACGAAATTCGCGTCAGCTGGAATACCCACACGATGGCAGCCAATGTCGAGCGCATGACCTACACCGGGACCGTTGCGTTTACCGGTTACGGGAATGCCGGCGACAACATCATGACCGGTGGTATCGGCAACGATGTGCTGTATGGCGGTGGCGGTGCCGACCAGTTCATCGGCGGTGCGGGCATGGACACGGTGTCCTATGACGACAGTACCGCAGGCGTCAGCATCAACCTGAAAACCGGTGTCAGTACCGGGATTGCGATGGGCGATACTTACAACAGCGTCGAGGCAATGACGGGCTCGAAATTCAACGATGTCTTCGTTGGCAGCTCTGTGGCGCTCGCAATCAACGGGGGACTCGGCCTGGATATGGTCAGCTATGAGTCCTCGGACAGCGCGGTCACCATCGACCTGAAAACCAACGCCAACGCCGGCGATGCAGCGGGCGATACGTTCGCCGGGATCGAGATTTTCCAGGGCAGTCGTTTCGCTGACACGTTCCTCGGTTCGACCGCCAACGACAACTTCGTTGGCGGAGCAGGTGCCGACGTGTTCGACGGTCGTGAAGGCATCGACACGGTGTGGTACGCCAACAACACCACCGCCGTGAATATCAACCTGCAGACCGGCGTCAGTCAGGGTGGCGATGCCGAAGGCGATGTATTCATCAATGTCGAGAGTCTGATCGGGACAAGCTTCAATGACACGCTGACCGGCAATGCTGCCGCCAATGGTCTGGAGGGCGGTCTGGGTAACGACGTCATTTATGGCGGAGACGGCAACGATGTCATCTATGGCAGCCTGTACACCCCGCTCGGACCGTTCGCTGTGAATGTTGCAGCGGGTGGGCCGCAGGCCGACCTTCTGTATGGCGGCAATGGCAACGACACCATCGTTGCAGCGCCCGATGACCGTGGCACCCAGGCCTTTGGTGAAGCCGGCAATGACACCATTACCGTGGTGTATGGCATGGCTGACGGTGGTGAAGGCGACGATCTGCTGACCGGCACTGGCGCCGGCTTCTCGCTGTTCGGTGGAGCGGGTGCTGACAAATTGCTTCTGCAGGGGCCCGGCTCGGCGTTCGGCGGCGAGGATAATGACACCTACACCGTCAATACCTCGAGACTGGTCACCATTCAGGACAATGGCACCAGTTCCGGCGACAAGTTGATCCTGACGAACATCAGCGCTCAGCAACTGCTGCTTGATCGGGTCGGCAATGATCTGTTCCTGCATCAGTACAGCGTCTTCGAAGGTCAGACTCCGGAAGACGGCGTGCGACTGAAGGACTGGTTCGCCGGTTTCAACAATATTGAATATATCCAGACGTCTGACGGCAAGTACATCAACCTGCCAACCGGCAATGACGGGTTCGCCATGTTTGGCTGATCCGCCTGATTCGCTGAGATCGTTCAATCAAAGGGGTGAGGCCGGCAACGGTCTCATCCCTTTTTTTAAGGGCATGTCTCGTCCTGAATAAGGTTTACACCTTCTGACCCATTCTCAGGAGGGAGTAAT